>NZ_CAJMYZ010000020.1:0-196957 GCF_905220155.1 Paraburkholderia sp. J7
CGCGATGCTCGCGCGGTGATCTTCACCGCCGACGACTTTGGCCTGCACGAGCGGGTCAATGCGGCGGTGGAGCGCGCGCATCGCGAGGGCGTGCTCGACTGCGCGAGCCTTATGGTGGCCGCGCCCGCCGCACAAGATGCCGTAGCGCGGGCGCGCAGCACGCCGGGTTTGCGCGTGGGGCTGCATCTGGTACTGGCGGACGGCGCGGCGATGCTGCCGCGCGCGCAGATTCCCGCGCTCGTCGATGCGCAAGGGCGGTTTGGCGACAACATGGTTCGCGACGGCGTGCGCTTCTTCTTCCTGCCGCATGTACGCAGGCAGCTCGCGAAGGAAATACGCGCGCAGTTCGAAGCGTTCGCGGCGACCGGGCTCGCGCTCGATCACGTGAATACGCACAAGCATTTTCATTTGCATCCCACGGTGCTCGCGCTGATCCTCGAGATCGGCCGCGACTATGGTTTGCGCGCGATGCGTCTGCCGCTCGAGGCGGGCGCGCCGTTCGCGCTGAAGCCCTGGCTCGCGCTCGTGCGCGCGCGCCTGGCTCGCGCGGGCATCGCGCACAACGACTACGTGGTCGGCATTGCGAAGACGGGCGCCATGGATGAGGCCGCCGTGCTCGACGCGCTTGCGCATCTGCCCGCACAGGGCGTGGGCGAGATCTACTGCCACCCGGCGCTTGCCGATGAAGCAGTTGAGGCGCCCATCACGCCGTCGATGCGCGCGTATCGCCATGCCGACGAATTCGGTGCGCTGATCTCGCCGCGCGTGGCCGCAGCGCTTGTGCAAGCGGGTGTGCGGCGTGGCAGCTTCACCGATGTGTTCTTCGGCGCGGCTTCGGGCTCAGGTCCCGCAGCATCGCGCGGCGCCGGGGTGCAGGCGTCATGAAGTGGCTGCAGTGGCTGGGCCTGCCGGTCGGCATCGCCATCCTGATCGGTCTCGTCGTCCATAACGGCGCGCACGACGTGCTGCGCGTAATCGGCACGGCTGGCCCCGTGCTGCTTTGGCTCGTGCCATTCCACGCGCTGCCGCTTCTACTCGACGCGCACGCGTGGCGCCTCCTGCTCGACAAGCGCGCGCCGCTCAGCTTCCTCTGGTGGACCGCGACCGTGCGCGAGGCCGTGAACCGGCTGTTGCCCGTGGTGGGCGTCGGCGGAGAGCTCGTCGGCATTCGCCTCGCGCGCTGGAAGGTGCGCAATGCGAGCGAGGTGACGGCTTCGGTGATTGTCGAGGTGTTCGTGACGATCGCCGTGCAATATGCGTTCTCGGCGCTCGGCGTCGTGCTGATCGTTGCGGCGACTGGCGACGGCGGGTCGCTGCGCACCATCGTCACGATCGCACTCGCGCTCGTGCTCTCGGCGCCGTTGCCCGTGCTCGCCGTATTCCTGCTGCGTCGCGGCGGCGTATTTCACGCGATCGAACGTTGGGCCGCGCGCCTGCTCGGCACTGACAATCCGCTCATGCTCGGCATCGACGGCAAGCAGCTCGACGCCGATCTCGACGCGCTGATGTCGCGCACCGGCCTCATGTTTCGCGCCTTCTTCTGGCAGCTCGCCGGCTATATGCTCGGGGCGTTCGAGACATGGTGGGCGCTCGCGCTGCTCGGCCATCCGGTCTCGGTGGGCGATGCGCTCGCCATCGAAGCCATCACGCAGGCCGTGCGCCATGCCGCTTTCATGGTGCCTGCCGGCCTCGGTGTGCAGGAAGTCGCCGTAGTGCTGCTCGCGCAACTCTTTGGCGTGAGCCAGGAAGTGGCGTTCTCGCTCGCGCTCGTCAAGCGCATGCGCGAAGTGGTGTTCGGCGTGCTCGCGCTGCTGACCTGGCAGGCCGCGGAAATCGTTCGCGCGCGTCGCGCATTGCGCCATGGTCCGCAGTCCGCAGAGGCGCTGCCCGCCGTGGCGAAGGTTTCCACGGACAACGGCCGCCCGAAGCGGGACTGACAGCACGATCCGGTCCATTGACGGTACATTGTGGGCATGTCCGCGCGCACCGGTTCTTCGGGCGCGCGTAGACGCAAGCCCATGCTGACGCGTTAGCAAGGACATGAAGCTCACGTTTTCACTCACGCGTTCGCTCACGCTCGCGTGCGCCGCCACGGCGGCGTTCACGCTTTCAGGCTGCGACGCTCGCCAGTTCGATGCCATGCTCGACACCATCCGGCAGGGATTCAAGGCGTTTTTCGATTCCGTGAAGCCCGACGCGCTGCTGCTCAAGGGCCTCACGCCAGGCGTTTCCACGCTCGAGCAGGTGCGCGAGCAAATGGGCAAGCCTGAAACCGAGCGCGTGTTCGACGACGGCTCGCGCCGCCTCGAATATCCGCGCGGTCCGCAGGGCCTCAAGACCTGGATGGTCGACATCGGCCCGAACGGGCGGCTCGTGGCCATCACGCAGGCGCTCACGGCGGAAAACTTCGCGAAGATCCGCGTTGGCATGAGCGAGGACGAGGTGCGGCGCCTGCTCGGCAAGCCGGGGCAGGTGGCAGGCTACCGCTTGAAGAAGGAGACGGTGTGGAGCTGGAAGTGGCTGGAAGGGGGCGTGACGCCCGAAGCGTATTTCAACGTGCATTTCGGACCGGACGGGCGGGTCACGACGACCTCGCGCTCGGACGTGATCCGCGGGCGCTGACCCAGTTGACTCACGATCACGCAAGGAGGCGCGCATGATGAACCGGAGACGGCCCAAGCGTGTGGGGCTCGTGCTCGGCGGGGGCGCGGCGCGCGGTTGGGCGCATATCGGCGCGATTCGCGCGCTCGAGGAAGCGGGCATCAAGCCCGACGTAGTGTGCGGCACGTCGATCGGCGCGCTGGTTGGCGCCGTATACGCAAACGGCGATCTCGACTGGCTCGAAGACTGGGTGGGCAAGCTCACCTGGCAAACTGTGGTGCGTCTGCTCGACTTGCGGTTTTCGGGCGGGCTGCTTGGCGGGCGCAAGGTGATCGACCTGTTTGCGCACCAGTTCAATGGCCGCTCGATCGATGACCTGAAGTTGCCGTTCACGGCGGTCGCCACCGAACTCGACACGGGGCGCGAGGTCTGGCTGCGCGAAGGCGGTGTGGTGGACGCCGTGCGCGCGTCGATTGCGATTCCCGGCATCTTCACGCCGATCTGGCATGACGGCGTGTGGCTCGTCGACGGCGGGCTGAGCAACCCGGTGCCGGTGTCAGCCGCGCGCGCGATGCGTGCCGACACCGTGATCGCCATCGACCTGAATCACGACATTCTCAACGGCCGCGACCTGGGCGGCGCGATCGACACGATGCCGCGCGAGTTGCCCGTGGAGGCGAGCGACGCGGCGACGGCGGCATCGGCTGCAGGGGCGGTCAGTCACGGCGTCAATGGTGCAGAAAGCGCCGAAGCGGCGCATGAACCGCTTCTGCGCCGCAACGGCAAGCGCTTCCCGCGCTGGCTGCAGCCGGCCGGTCCCGGCGCGGCAGGCGGGCCGGACGTGCGCGTGGCGCCGCCGCCTAGCACGCGCGTGCCTTCTGTGTTGAGTTCGGTAGCTCAGAGTATCGACATCATGCAGGTGCGCATTACGCGCAGCCGCCTTGCGGGCGAGCCCGCCGACGTGCTGATCCAGCCGCGCCTGGGCGGTATGGGGATTTTCGACTTTCATCGCGCCGGGCCCGCCATTGAAGAAGGCCGCGCGGCCGTGCAGTACATGATGCCGGCCATCAAGGCGCAGTTGGGACTGGACTAGGGCGCTGCTGCTTCTTTCTGCTACTGCATTGCCGGCTACAGATCCAGAATGCCGGCGACGGCGAACTTCGCCGCCTCCAGTTCCTCCGCGCTCGCCGATTCCCCCTTGTGCCGCCAGACTCTGCCCGCGAGCGAAAGCGTCGTGACCTGGTCGGCCATTGCGACGCAGGGGCTGGCCAGGCCGCTGATCGGGATTTCCGACTCCCACCCGTGAACGGTGCGGGTAATCGGCAGGCCGACGAAGCGGGTTGTGAGTTCGTTGAACTCGGCGTCGGTCAGGACGAGGACAGGGCGATAGCCGTCCTGCTCACTGCCTGCGCCTGGACCGACGTTGAGCCAGAGAATGTCGCCTGCGTCTGGTGTGCCGTTCTTCATGCGTTCCTTACCATGGGTCGAAACGCGTGGGGTCATCGGGTCCGCCGATTTCGGTCCCTTGCGGCTGTCCGAAGTCGATGAGCGGGTGCGGCTCGAGCTTGCGCTCGCGCAACTGCTGCAAATACCGCTCGCGCGAGAAGCGCCGGATCGCCGTATGCGGGCGAACCGTGAGCGACCCATCTTCGACTTCCACTTCGACTTCTTGCCCCTCCGCCAAAGACAGTTTGCTGGCAAGGCTGGCCGGAATGCGTACCGCGAGGCTGTTTCCCCAACGCTTCAGGGTTTGTATCGCCATTTCGTCCTCGTACTGAATTAGCCGTTTGGCCAATAACGTATTGAGTTTGATGTCCATACCTGATCGTGGTGTATCTACGTGGTTGATACATCACGGATGCTAGGCTTCGAGTGTGTATGTGTCAACGCGTTGATACGTGCGATGTTCGCGGCGCACGTACACAGATCAAGGAATGCCGTGTCTGGCCTCAGTCGATCGCCGCGAGCCACAACCAGCCGTGTTGGGCGCGGCGTAGCGCTACGACGGAAAGCGGCGCGATTTCGATCGAGCGGAAACCCGGCGACGGCGCGCCCAGCGCGCGAAGAATCGCCGCGCGCATCACACTCGCATGGGTGAAGGCGATGACGTCGGGCCCGGTGCTGGGGATCGCATCGAGCCAGGCGCTTACGCGCACGCGGACATCGTCGAACGATTCGCCGCCGCCTGGCGGCCGGAAAGCGGGATCGCGTGTCCAGGCGGCAAGGGCGTCGGGCGCTTCATGGGCAAGATCCGTGAGGCGCTTGCCTTGCCACGCGCCGAAAGCCGTGTCGGCTAGCGCGCCGATCGGCATTGCATCGGCGTAGCCTGCCGCGTTTGCGCTCGCCCGCGCGATCGCAGCGGGACTCGTCACCGCGCGTTGCGCCTCGCCATTGCGCTCGCCACCGGCCAGGCGCGCGTGCCAGCGCTCGCGCCAAGCAGCAAGCGCCGCGAGTGCGCGGGCGTCGAGCGCTTCTTCGGCTTCATCGTCAGGCGCTTGCGGGAATGTTCCCGTGCGCAGCGCGGCATTCGCCGCATGACTCACCAGCCAGACTGTCGTCGGCATGCTTTTCCTTACGTATCACTTCCCTGTGGCTGACATCCGGTCCGCAGCCAGTTGTCGTAGCGCGTAGAATACAGGCTCCACGACACGCGGAAGCCGGTGCAAGTCCGGCGCGGTCGCGCCACTGTAACTGGTTGCCGTCGATTGAATCGAAGCAACGGGAGTCAGACCTGCGCGTCGTGAACCACTCTTTCAACGACTAGCGGGGCGCGTTACCCCAGGAGAAGTCAGCATGTCCGACACCGCATTCCCCCTGCAGCACGCACCGGCCGCGCCGGCACCCATTCCGTTGCGGGAGATCCTGCCCTGGGCGATCTTCGGTGGCCTCATGCTGCTGCTGGCCCTGTACTTCGTGGGCGCCGAGCAAGGCGCGACCTCGATCGTCCCGGGCATGTACGTCCACGAATTCGTTCACGACGGCCGCCACCTGCTCGGCTTTCCCTGCCACTGACCGGGAGCTGAACATGGTCGGCAAGTTGCTGGTACGCGGCATGCTCGCAGGCATCGCCGCGGGACTTCTCACGTTCGGCTTCGCGAAGATCGTGGGTGAGCCCCAGGTCGATCAGGCGATCTCCCTCGAAGAAAAGCTCGATGCCGCGAAGGGTGAAGCTCCCGAACCCGAAATCGTAAGCCGCAAGACCCAGGCGAGTCTCGGCCTCTTCACGGGCGTGATGGTCTACGGCGCGTCGATCGGCGGCCTCTTTGCGCTCGTCTTCGCGTATGCGAACGGTCGCGTAGGGCGTCTTTCGCCGCGCGCGCTCTCGGCCTGGCTCGCGCTCGCGGCGTTTGTCGCGATCTACATGGTGCCGAGCATCAAGTACCCGGCGAACCCGCCCTCGGTCGGCGACCCGGAGACGATCGGCTATCGAACCGGGCTCTTCTTCCTGATGATCGCGATCTCGATCGCCGTGTCGGTGTTCTCGCTCAAGGTGCGCGCCGCCTTCGTGCCGCGCCTTGGCGGGTGGAATGCTTCGATCGTGGCGCTCGTCCTCTTCGTCGCCGTGATCGGCGCGGTCCAGTTCGCGCTGCCGGCGGTCAACGAGGTGCCCGCCGCCTTCCCGGCCGTGCTGCTGTGGAAGTTCCGCACGGCGTCGATCGGTATGCAGGTGATCCTCTGGACCACGATTGGCCTGCTTTTCGGCGCGCTCGCCGAAAAGCTGATTGGCGCGAACGCCCGTGCGCTCAGCGCGCGCGGCACGCATACGCGCGCTGCGTAAGCGCTGCAGGGCCGCTGGGCGCGCGTCGCGCACCTATCGAAAAAGCGACCCCAAACTTGCGTAAATGCCCCCGCACGCCCCGCGTGCCGGGGCATTTTTTTTCACCTTTCAAAAGCATCGGGCCCGCGGCTGCGCGGGCCGGATCCGCGCGCGCCCAAGCGCCGCACCGCATTGCTGCAGTGCAATATCCGCGCCGCGCCAGTTTGAGCAATCTATTTTGCACTGAGACGATCCGCGCCAGTTCATCGGTTTCGCCGGCGCTCACAGGCCGCGCGGGGCCGCCCGACACGACAAAACGACTTGATCCGGAGACGCGCGTGATCCTTTACGGCTTTGGCCCGGTGCTGCTCGCCGGCACGATCCAGACCATCGAGCTTTCGCTTCTCTCGCTCGGCGTGGCTGTCCTGCTAGGCCTTGCCGGCGCGGCGGCCAAGCTCTCGTTCAACCGACCGCTCGCGGCCGTGGCGACCGCTTACACGACGCTGATCCGCTCGGTGCCCGACCTCGTGCTGATGCTGCTGCTCTTCTATAGCATCCAGATCGGCGTGAACGAGGCCACCGACGCGCTCGGCATGGCGCAGATCGACATCGATCCGTTCGTGGCCGGCGTCGTCACGCTCGGCTTCATCTACGGCGCGTACTTCACCGAGACCTTTCGCGGCGCGTTTCTCGCCGTGCCGCGCGGCCAGCTCGAAGCGGGCCACGCCTACGGCATGAGCGGCGCGCGTGTGTTCGCCCGCATCCTCTTTCCGCAGATGATGCGTTTCGCGCTGCCCGGCATCGGCAATAACTGGCAGGTGCTCGTGAAGGCGACGGCGCTCGTTTCGATCATCGGTCTCGCCGATGTCGTGAAGGCCGCTCAGGACGCGGGCCGCAGCACTTTCAACCTGTTTTTCTTCCTCGTGATCGCGGCGCTTATCTATCTCGCGATCACCACGCTCTCGAACTTCGCGCTGATCTGGCTCGAACGCCGCTATTCGGTGGGCGTGCGTCACGCGCAACTCTGAGGAAAACGCCCGCCATGAACGAAATCATTCAGCAATTTGGCCGCGCGTTCCTCTACTGGGACGGTGAGCATGTCTCCGGCCTCGCGATGACGCTGTGGCTGCTCGTGATCTCCGTGGCTTTCGGCTTCGTGTGCGCGGTGCCGCTCGCCGTGGCGCGTGTGTCGAGCCGCCGCTGGCTTTCGCTGCCGGTGCGCTTTTACACCTATGTGTTTCGCGGCACGCCGCTTTATGTGCAGTTGCTGCTCATCTACACGGGCGTGTACAGTCTCGCGTTCATCCGCGCGGAGCCGCTCCTCGACGCGTTCTTTCGCAGCGGCCTGAACTGTGCGGTGCTCGCGTTTGCGCTCAACACCTGCGCGTACACGACAGAGATTTTCGCGGGCGCGATTCGCGCCACCTCACACGGCGAAGTGGAAGCGGCGCGCGCGTATGGCATGAGCCCGTTCACGATGTACTGGCGCGTGATTCTGCCTTCGGCGCTGCGCCGCGCACTGCCGCTGTACAGTAACGAAGTGATCCTGATGCTGCACGCGACCACGGTGGCCTTCACCGCAACGGTGCCCGACATCCTCAAGGTCGCGCGCGACGCCAACTCGGCCACTTACCGGTCGTTCGAGTCGTTCGGCCTCGCGGCGCTGATCTACTGTGCGGTATCGTTCGTGCTGGTGGCCGCGTTCCGCCGCGCCGAAAAACGCTGGCTCGGCCATCTCGCCGTGCGCACCCGCTGATTCACCGGAACACCGGAACCTCGGAAACTGGAGACCATCTTGGCTCAGACGCAATCCTCAGATAGCAAGCTCGTCGCGCGCGACATCCACAAGCGCTACGGCGACAACGAGGTGCTCAAAGGCGTCTCGCTCGACGCGAAGAAGGGCGACGTGATCAGCATCATCGGCGCGAGCGGCTCGGGCAAGAGCACGTTCCTGCGCTGCATCAATTTCCTCGAGAAGCCGAACGCGGGCGAGATCATCGTGGACGGCGAGGCCGTGCGCACGAAGGCGGGCCGCAACGGCGACCTGGACGTGGCCGACCACAAGCAATTGCAACGCATCCGCACCAAGCTCGCAATGGTGTTCCAGCATTTCAACCTGTGGTCGCACATGAACGTGCTCGAGAACGTGATGGAAGCGCCGTTGCACGTGCTGGGCGTGCCGCGCAAGGAAGCCGAGGAGCGCGCGCGGCAGTACCTGGAGAAAGTGGGTCTCGCGCCCCGCGTGGAGAAGCAGTATCCGTCGCATCTTTCGGGCGGGCAGCAGCAGCGCGTGGCGATTGCGCGCGCGCTTGCCATGCATCCCGACGTGATGCTTTTCGACGAGCCGACTTCGGCGCTCGACCCCGAACTCGTGGGCGAAGTGCTCAAGGTCATGCAAAAGCTTGCCGAAGAAGGCCGCACGATGATCGTCGTGACGCACGAAATGGGCTTTGCGCGCAACGTCTCGAATCATGTGATGTTCCTGCACCAGGGGCGCACGGAGGAACAGGGCGCGCCCGCGGATGTGCTCGGCGCGCCGAAGAGCGATCGCCTGCGCCAGTTCCTCTCGGGCAGCCTCAAGTAAGCGGCGCGTTTCGTCGCGCGCCCCGTCTTGCCGATGGTCCGTCCCACCGTTCTCCATCCCGCTTCCGTTCCTGCCGCAGCGCCCGGCGGCCAGGCGCCGCTCGCGCGCGCCGGGCGCACCACCCAGGTCGCGATCGTCGCGCTCCCGCCCGTTTCGATGTCGGGCGTGGGCCCGATCGTCGATGCGCTCAATCTCGCCAACGAAATCGACGGCCGCGCGCTGTACCGCTGGCAAATGTGCTCGTGGAACGGCCGCCCCGTGCCGCTGGCGGGCGGCGCGCAATGGCCCGCCGACTGTGCGTTTGGTGACGCGGTGTCGTGCGACTGGCTCATCGTCGTGACCGAGCGCTACCAGCAGTTCGCCGACTTCCGCCTGTTTCTCGCGAGCCTCGCGCGCGTGGGCCAGCGCACGCCGCTTGTCACGGGCATTCACCACGGCATCTGGTGGCTCGCGATGGCGGGGCAGTTGCAGGGCTACCGCGTGGCCGCGAACTGGGAAACGTTCCAGCAGTTCGCGGAGCAGTTCGAGCGCACCATCGTCACGCAGCACATCTACGAAATCGACCGCGACCGCGCGACTTGCGCGGGTGGCCAGGCCACGCTCGACTTCATGCTCGCGATGATCGGCCGCGACCACGGCCCGGAACTGGCCGAACGCATTGCCGACGCGCTGGGCGCAAGCACGCTGCGCAGCGGCGACGAGCGCCAGCGCATTCCGTTCGTGACCGCACCGGGCGAGCGGCATCCGCGCCTGAACGACGCGCTCAAGCTGATGGAAGCGAACATCGAAGACCCGCTCACGACCGACGAGATCGCGAATCTCGTGGGCGTCTCGCGGCGTCAGCTCGAGCGGCTCTTTCGCCAGTACCTCGGCGCGATGCCTTCCAAGTACTACCTGGGCCTGCGCCTTGCCAAGGCGCGCTCGCAGTTGCAGCGCACGAGCAAGTCGGTGGTGCAGATCAGTCTCGCGTGCGGGTTTTCTTCGGCGGCGCATTTTTCGAATGCGTACCGCGAGCGCTTTGGCGTCACGCCGCGCGAGGACCGCCGCAACTGGATCGAGCGCCAGCACGGCGGGGCCGCCGCCGAGCCGCGCGCGGGCGCGCTCGTCGAGCCGCCGGAAGTTGAGTGAAACGTAGCCGCGGCGCGGCGAGCGCGCGGACCTTGCAGGTTCCGTACGAAAAAACGCGTCGCGCCTGCGCAAGACGTTTGCGCGCAGCTTGCCTACACTGCACGAACTACCTGAGCGAAAGGGCACGGCCCCAACGCACATCGACCCCGAATTCGACACGCACTGCGTAATAGAGGAATCGCCATGAACGACCAGACTGTGAGCCGCAAGACCTTCGACGAAGTGATGGTGCCGTGTTTCTCGCCAGCGCCGTTCGTGCCCGACCGGGGTGAAGGTTCGCGCGTGTGGGACACAGAGGGCCGCGACTACATCGACTTCGCGTGCGGTATCGCCGTGACTTCGCTCGGCCACGCGCACCCGGAACTGCTGCGCGTGCTGCAGGAGCAGGGCAGCAAGCTCTGGCACATCGGCAACGGCTACACCAATGAGCCGGTGCTGCGCCTCGCACAGCAACTCGAAGCACTGACGTTCGCCGACCGTGCGTTCTTCGCGAACTCGGGCGCGGAAGCCAATGAGGCGGCGCTCAAGCTCGCGCGCCGCGTGGCCTTCGATCGCCACGGCGCTGACAAGTTCGAGATCGTCTCGTTCACGCAGTCGTTCCATGGCCGCACGTTCTTCACCGTGAGCGTGGGCGGCCAGCCCAAGTATTCGGAAGGCTTTGGGCCCGTGCCGGGCGGCATCACGCATCTGCCGTACAACGATATCGAAGCGGCGAAGCGCGCGATCGGCGCGCAGACCTGCGCCGTGATCGTCGAGCCGGTGCAGGGCGAGGGCGGCGTGATTCCCGCCGATCCGGCATTCCTGCGCGCACTGCGCGAAGCATGCGACGCGCACGGCGCGCTGCTGATTTTCGACGAAGTGCAAACGGGCGTGGGCCGCACGGGTCACTTCTACGCCTACGAGGATACGGGCGTCACGCCCGACATCCTCACGACGGCCAAGGCGCTCGGCAACGGCTTTCCGATCGGCGCGATGCTCACGACCGAAGCGATCGCTGCGCACTTCAAGGTAGGCGTGCATGGCACGACCTACGGCGGCAATCCGCTGGGCGCCGCGATTGCGGGCAAGGTAGTCGAACTGGTGAGCGATCCGGCGCTGCTCGCAGGCGTGCGTGCACGCGGCGAAGCGATCCGCGCCAAGCTTGCGAAGATCAACGAACGCTTCGACATGTTCAAGGAAGTGCGCGGCAAGGGTCTTCTGATCGGCGCCGAGCTGAACGCGCGCTTTGCCGGCCGCGCCAAGGACTTCAACGCGGCGGCGGCGAATCGCGGCGTGATGATGCTGATTGCGGGGCCGGACGTGCTGCGCTTCGCGCCGTCGCTCATCATTCCCGAAGCGGATCTCGACGAAGGCTTCGCCCGCTTCGAGCAGGCCTGCAACGACGTCATTGGCGTCGACGGCACGCGCTGATCGCAGCGCGCCCAACTGGACCACAGCGCACATAGGACCGACGATGCTATTCGTTCGCCCCGCCAGGCTTTCCGATCTCGACGCGATCGCCCACATGGCGCGCACCGCGCAGCCGGTGCTGCATTCGCTGCCGCACGACCGCGCAGCGCTCGAAGCGCGCATCGCGCTTTCCGAAGATTCGTTTCGCGCGGACGTGGACTTCCCCGGTGAGGAGTTCTATCTGTTCGTGCTCGAAGATTCCGCCACCGGGCGGCTCGTCGGCACGTCGAGCATCGTGGCGGCGGCCGGCTACGCCGAGCCGTTCTACGCGTTTCGCAACGATGCGCTCATTCATGCGTCGCGTGAGCTGCACGTGAACCGCAAGATTCATGCGCTGACGATGTCGCACGAACTCACGGGCAAGAGCCGTCTCGCGGGCTTTTACATCGAGCCAACGCTGCGCGGCGACGCGGCCGCACATCTCATGTCGCGCGCACGCATGATGTACATCGCGATGAACCGTCGGCGCTTCACGCCCGAAGTGTTCACGCTGCTGCTCGGCGTGACCGACGAAAACGGCGCGTCACCGTTCTGGGAAGCGGTGGGGCGCAAGTTCTTCGGGCGCGATTTCAAGGACATCGAGCTGGCCTCGGGTGGACGCAGCCGCACGTTCATCGCCGAAGTGATGCCGGCTTACCCGCTCTATGTGCCGCTGCTGCCCGAGCCTGCGCAGCGCGTGCTCGGCGAGCCCGACCCGAGCGCGTTGCTCGCTTACGAAATCCATCTGGAAGAGGGCTACGAGCCGGACCGCTACGTCGATATTTTCGATGCGGGCCCGGTGCTGACCGCCCAGGTGGATCGCACGGCCTCGGTGGCCGGAAGCGAGGCGCGCACGGTACGCGAAGTTGCGCTCGCATCGAATCCTGAGGGCGCGGCGTATCTGGTCGCGAGCCAACGCGCGGGAGAGTTCCGTTGCGTGCTCGCGACGCTGCCCGAACGCGAGAAGGGCGCAGGCACGAGTGAGCGTCACTTCGCGCCGCTCGACGCCGCCGCGCGCGCCGCGCTCGGCGTGCAGGACGGCGAACCGGTGCGCTGTGCGCCGCTTTACCGCGCCACCCCGCAAACAGAGGACGCCTACATGGGAGACGCACAATGATCGTGGTACGCGTCGTGCAAACGGGCGACGTGGACGCGCTCGTCGCGCTCGCCCAGGAAACGGGGCCCGGCCTCACCACCTTCAAGCCCGACCGTGAAGCGCTCAAGGCGCGCATCGAGCGCGCACAGCGCACGCTCGCAGGCGAGGCCGAGTTGCGCGAAGCCGGCTACTTCTTCGTGATGGAAGACACGGCAACGGGCGACGTGGCCGGCGTCTGCGGCATCGAAACGGCTGTGGGACTGGAGCAGCCGTTCTACAACTACCGCGTGAGCACCGTGGTGCACGCGAGCCAGGAACTCGGCATCTGGACGCGCATGCGCGCGCTCAATATCTCGCACGATCTCACGGGCTATGCCGAGGTGTGTTCGCTCTTTCTTTCGCCGCGGTATCGCACGGGTGGCGTGGGCGGGCTGCTTTCGCGCTCGCGCTTCATGTTCATCGCGCAGTTTCGCGAGCGCTTTCCCGAGCGCCTGTGCGCGGAATTGCGCGGCCATTTCGACGCGCAGGGCACGTCGCCGTTCTGGCGTGCAGTCGGTTCGCACTTCTACCAGATCGATTTCAACGCCGCCGACTACCTCAGTTCGCACGGGCGCAAGTCGTTTCTCGCGGAGTTGATGCCGAGATACCCGGTGTACGTCGAACTCCTGCCCGAGGAAGCGCAGGCGTGCGTCGGCCTCACGCATGCCGACACGGTTCCCGCGCGACGCATGCTCGAAGCCGAAGGGCTGCGCTACGAGAATCACGTCGATATCTTCGACGCGGGCCCGGTGCTCGAATGCCATATCGGCGACCTGCGCACGGTGCGCGACAGCGTGGTGGTGCCGGTCGAGATCGGCGAGGCGCATGCGCCAGAGGGCGTGCGCTCGCTCGTCTCGAATACGTCGCTGGGCGATTTTCGCGTGGGCTTTGCGCCGGGCGTCGTGCACGACGGCGTGTTCACGCTGAGCGCCAGTGAAGCGGCGGCACTGAATGTCACGGCGGGTGAACCGGTGCGCGTGCTCGGCCCCGCAGCGAAGCAACAGCGATAAACCTGCATGGGACCCGCGTAAGCGCTAAAGCGCGAGCGCTGGTCGACACAAGGATGACCATGAACGAGCTTTATATCGATGGACAATGGTGCGCGGCCTCGGGCCCCGCGTTTTCGTCGCGCAACCCCGGCACCGGCGAGACCGTGTGGAGCGGCAATGCCGCGAGCGCGCAAGATGTCGATCGCGCCGTCAGCGCCGCGCGCCGGGCATTTGCCGAATGGTCGCAAACGCCGTTCGAAGCGCGCTGCGAGATCGTGAAGCGCTTCGCCGCGCTCGTTACCGAAAAGAAAGAGATACTCGCTCAGGCCATTGGCCGCGAGACGGGCAAGCCGCTTTGGGAAGCGCGCACCGAAGCCGCGTCGATGGCCGCGAAAGTCGCGATTTCGATCACCGCTTACAGCGAGCGCACCGGTGAAAAACGCGCACAAATGGCCGACGGCGTGGCGGTGCTGCGTCATCGCCCGCATGGCGTCGTTGCCGTGTTCGGTCCGTACAACTTCCCGGGCCATCTGCCCAACGGTCATATCGTGCCGGCGCTGATCGCGGGCAACGCGGTCGTGTTCAAGCCTTCGGAACTCGCGCCGGAAGTTGCGCGCGCAACGGTCGAGATGTGGCGCGAAGCGGGTTTGCCCGCGGGCGTGCTCAACCTCGTGCAGGGCGAGCGCGACACAGGCGTTGCGCTCGCGAATCACCAGCAGATCGACGGTCTGTTCTTCACGGGCAGTTCCGACACCGGCACGCTACTGCATCGTCAGTTCGGCGGCCGGCCCGAGATCGTGCTTGCGCTGGAGATGGGCGGCAACAATCCGCTCGTCGTCGCACCGGTCGAGGATATCGACGCAGCCGTGCATCACGCGATCCAGTCGGCGTTTCTTTCGGCGGGGCAGCGCTGCACGTGCGCGCGCCGCATTCTCGTGCCCGCGGATGCATTCGGCGAGCGCTTCCTCGCGCGCTTCGTCGAAGTGAGTTCGCGCATTACGGTGGGCGAGTACGACGCCGAGCCGCAGCCGTTCATGGGCGCCGTGATTTCGGCGCGCGCGGCCGCGAAACTGATGAGTGCGCAAGCGCAGTTGCTCGAGCGCGGCGCACGCGCCTTGCTGCCGATGACGCAACGCGACCCGGCGCTCGGCTTCGTGACGCCGGCGATTCTCGACGTGACCGGCGTGGCCGACTTGCCCGACGAAGAGCACTTCGGGCCGCTCGCGCAGATCACCCGCTACGCGGGTTTCGACGACGCGATCGCCCAGGCCAACAACACGGCCTACGGTCTCTCGGCGGGCTTGCTCGCCGACGACGAAGCGCTGTGGCAGCGCTTCACGCGCGAAATCCGCGCGGGTGTGGTGAACTGGAACCGGCCGACCAACGGCGCGTCGAGCGGCGCGCCGTTCGGCGGTGCGGGCCGCTCGGGCAACCACCGGCCGAGCGCGTACTACGCCGCCGACTACTGCGCCTACCCGATGGCCTCGGTGGAAAGCGCGCAATTGCAGATGCCCGCGAGCGTTTCGCCGGGTCTTCACTTCTAAGGAACGACGATGACAACCCTTGAAGCCAACTTCGACGGACTCGTCGGCCCCACGCACAACTACGCCGGGCTGTCGTTTGGCAACGTCGCCTCGCAGAACAACGAGAAGTCCGTGGCGAACCCGCGCGCGGCGGCGCAGCAGGGCTTGCGCAAGATGAAGCGGCTCGCCGACCTGGGCTTCGCGCAAGGCGTGCTGCCGCCGCAGGAGCGGCCCTCCATGCGCTTACTGCGCGAACTGGGTTTCGGCGGTAAGGATGCCGAAGCGATTGCGCGCGCTGCGAAAGACGCGCCCGAACTCCTCGCGGCAGCCAGCTCCGCTTCGGCCATGTGGACCGCCAACGCGGCTACGGTGAGCCCTTCGGCGGATACGCCCAACCGGCGCGTGCATTTCACGCCCGCGAATCTGTGCAGCAAGCTGCATCGCGCGATTGAGCACGAGGCCACGCGCCGCACGCTCGCCACGGTGTTCGCGGACCCGTCGCACTTCGTCGTGCACGAGGCGCTGCCCGGCACGCCCGCGCTCGGCGACGAAGGCGCGGCCAACCATACGCGCTTTAGCGCGCAATACGGCGAGCGCGGCGTGGAGTTCTTCGTGTACGGACGCAGCGAATACCGTCGCGGGCCGGAGCCCAAGCGCTTTCCGGCGCGGCAGACGTTCGAGGCGAGCCGCGCCATTGCGCAGCGCCACGGCCTGACCGACGCCGGCACCGTGTTCGCGCAACAGAACCCCGATGTGATCGACGCGGGCGTGTTCCACAACGACGTGATCGCCGTGGGCAACCGCAGCACGCTGTTTTGCCACGAGCGCGCGTTCGTCGACCAGAAGGCGGTGTATGACGAACTGCGCACGAAGCTCGCGGCGCACGACGCGCCGTTCCACGTGATCGAAGTGCCCGAAGCGCGCGTGAGCGTGGCCGACGCGGTGTCGTCCTACCTCTTCAACAGCCAGTTGCTGAGCCGGGCGGACGGCACGCAGATTCTCGTCGTGCCGCAGGAGTGCCGCGAGAATCCGCAGGTGGCGATCTACCTCGACGAACTGGCCGCGAGCAGCGGTCCGGTGGACGAAGTGCTCGTGTTCGATTTGCGCGAAAGCATGAAGAACGGCGGCGGCCCGGCGTGCCTGCGTCTGCGCGTGGTCCTGAGCGACGAAGAGCGCGCGGCGACGGCGCCGGGTGTCTGGATGAACGACGCGCTCTTCACGCGCCTCGACGGCTGGATCGAGCGGCACTATCGCGACAGGCTCGCGCCGCAAGATCTCACCGATCCGGCGCTGCTCGTGGAGTCGCGCACGGCGCTCGACGAACTCACGCAGATTCTCGGCCTCGGATCGCTCTATGACTTCCAGCGCTGATCTCCCGCTCGCCGATTTTCTGGCGTACACGCTAGCCGGTACGCGCCCGGCCGCGCCCGAGGCGGCGCGCGGCGAGTGCGCGGGCGGCGTGCGCTGGCAATGGCTCGACGAGGGCGTGCTGGAACTGGAACCGGCACAGGTCGACGAGACGACGCGCAGCGTGCTGCTTTCGGCGGGCGTGCACGGCGACGAGACTGCGCCGATCGAACTGCTCTCGCAACTCGTGGCCGACATCGCGGCGGGCCGCGTGCCGCTGGCCTGCCGTGTGCTCGCGGTGCTCGGCAACGCAGCGGCAATGCGCGCTGGCGAGCGCTATCTCGACGACGATCTCAACCGCCTGTTCGGCGGCCGCCACGCACGTGTGCCGGCAAGCCGCGAGGCGCCGCGCGCCGTGGCGCTCGAAGCGGCGGCGCAGCGTTTCTTCGCGAAGGCCCCAGCTGCCGCCGATGCGCCATTCGCGCGCTGGCATCTCGACATGCATACGGCGATCCGCGCCTCGGCGTTCGAGCAGTTCGCGCTGTTGCCGCACACGGGCGAGCGGCCCGCGCGCGCGATGCTCGAATGGCTCGCCGACGCGCGCATCGCGGCCGTGTTGATCCACACCGAGAAGGGCGCGACGTTGTCGTCGTTCACTGCCGAAACGTGCGGCGCGCTTGCCTGTACGCTCGAACTCGGCAAGGTGCGTCCCTTCGGTGAGAACGACCTCGCTCGCTTCGCCGGTGCCGACGCCGCCGTGCGCCGTCTCGTGGCGGGCGAATTGTCGTTGCCGAAAGGCGCGCAGATGCCGCGCATCTTCACGGTGATCGGCCAGATCACGAAGCAGACCGACGCGCTCAAGCTCAACGTGGCCGCCGACGTGCCCAACTTCACCCCGTTTCAGCGTGGCGAGGTGCTGGCCGAAGACGGCGCATACCGCTACGTGGTGCAGCACGACGAAGAGCGCATCGTGTTTCCGAATCCGGGCGTGAAGCCGGGCTTGCGCGCGGGCCTGCTCGTCGTCGATACCACGCGGGAGACGCTCGCCGCGCTCGCCTGAACGCCTGGCCGCAAGCGCACCCTTGCACACGCCTTCGCGCGCTTGCGCATTCACGACATCCACTTGCATGTTCGAACGCACCGCGTCGGCGTGGCGCCGCAGTTGGAAGCGCCGCGCGCCGCGTGCTGCCCGCGCGGCGGGGCGCACGCGCCATCGCGGTACAATCGCGCCCTCGCGGTTGCTGCGGCGCACCACACGCGGTGCGCGTCATTGAGCCGTGATATTGGCGCAGCGATCCTGTGCCGGCGCCGGGAAGCCGTCTTTTAGCGGCAAATCGAACCACGAAGCCGCCTGAACGGGCACAGCCGGCGCACCCAATCTGACTGGAAAGAGACACTGATGAAGACGAACTGGAACAAGCTGGCATCGCTCGCATTCTGCGCAGTCGCCATGACGGCAGGCGCGGCAGGTGCCGCACACGCCGCCGATATCAAGGAAATCCGCTTTGGCGTGGAGGCGTCGTACGCGCCGTTCGAATCGAAGTCGCCCGCGGGCGAACTGCAGGGCTTCGATATCGACGTGGGCAATGCCGTCTGCGCGAAGCTCAAGGCAAAGTGCGTGTGGGTCGAAAACGCATTCGATGGCCTGATTCCGGCGCTGCAGGCGCGCAAATTCGCCGCGATCAATTCCGACATGTCGATCACGGACCAGCGCCGCCAGGCCATCGACTTCACCGACCCGATCTACGCGATTCCGAACCAGATGATCGCGAAGAAGGGCAGCGCGCTGCAGCCCACGCCCGAGTCGCTCAAGGGCAAGCATGTGGGCGTGCTCCAGGGCACGATCCAGGAAACCTACGCGAAGGCGAAGTGGGCGCCCGCGGGCGTCGACGTCGTGCCGTACCCGACGCAGGACCAGATCTACGCGGACCTGGTTTCGGGCCGCCTCGACGCCTCGTTTCTGGACGCCGAAGCCGCCTCCAAGGGCTTCCTGAACAAGCCGCAGGGCGCGGCATTCGCGTTCGCGGGCCCGCAGGTCGTGGACGCCAGGCTGCTTGGCGAGGGCGTAGGCTACGGCGTGCGCAAGAACGATCCGGCGCTCAAGGCCGCGCTGAACGGCGCACTCAAGGACCTGAAGGCGGACGGCACGATCGACCGTATCGCCGCGAAGTACTTCGACGTGAAGGTCGTGCTCAAGTAAGCGAGCCGTATCGATAGACCGACCGGCTGGACGACAATCCGGCCGGTCGTTTTTTTTCTGATTTTGTTTCGGATTGCATATTAAGTTGGTCGGACCTTGAAGGGCGAACCTGGGCCGGCGATCGCTATTGCACTGCAAAACCCGCAAAAAAATCCCTCCGAACGAGAAGAACTTCATTTCCGCGTCTTACTTGCCAGGATAAAATCGCGATAAGAAAGTGCCGCGTCCGCAGCGAGGGCAAACGGTTGCGGCATGCCAAGAAACAAGACCAGGATGCCGCCATGCGCGCGGCGCCGCGCGGGGGACCCATGAGCTTCAACGCCGCAGACCGGCCGCAGATGTCAGGAGTCGCAGGCAGCACACAGTCGCCGGAATACGCCGGCCCGCCCATCGAAGTGTATTTCGCACGCCAGCCGATGCTCGACCGCGACGGCCTCTTATGCGCGTTCGAGACACTGCCACGCCTCGTGGACCGGCGCGAAAGCGCCGAGATCGAGCAAGAGGCCGAAGCGGCTGCCAAAGACCGCGCCTCGGGCATGACGCCCAAGCCTTTCGCCACGAGCACCGCGCTTCTGAAAAGCATTGCCGCGCCCAGTTTGCGCGCCTCGCTCGCGGGCCATCCGGCCTGGCTCGATATGACGCGCGACGCGCTTTTTCACGAGAGCTTGCAGCGCGTGAGCCCCGAGCGCGTCGTGCTCGAGTTGCCCGTGAACATCGGCGCAGACGCGGAGTTGATCGCGCGGCTCGTCGAGCTGCACCGTCGGCGTTACCGCTTTGCGCTCGACCATGTGTCGAAGGCGGATGAGTCGCTCGCGAAACTGCTGCCGTACGTGGACGCCATCAAGATCGATATTCGCGAGATCGCGCCCACGGTGTTGCCGAAATTCGCGAGCGTGATGAAGGCGGCGGGCAAGCTGCTCGTGGCCATGGGCGTCGAGACCCAGGAAGACTACCAGCGCGCGCACGACCTTGGCTTCGACCGCTTCCAGGGCTACTTCTTCGCGAAGCCGCACGGCGGCGCGCGCCGCTCGAGCGCGCCGCGCCAGGCGCTGCTGAACCTGCTGCATCTGCTCGCGGCCGAACCGACCGTCGCGCAGCTCGAAGCAGAGCTGAAACTGAACCCCGTGCTCGTGATGCATCTGATGCGGCTTGCCAACTCGGGCAGCATGAACATCGGCCGCAAGGTGACGACGCTGCGCGAGGCGATCAACGCGACCGGCACGAACGCCATCGCGCGCTGGACGCAATTGCTGCTCTACGCGGACGGCCGCAAGATCGCCGCAGAAGACGACCCGCTGCTGCAACTCGTGGCAACGCGCGCGCGCTTCATGGAAATCGCCGTGACGCAGCTCGCCCACGCGCACCTCGAAGAAGAAGACGCGGCGTTTCTCGTTGGCGTGTTCTCGTTCGTCGAGGCGGTGTTCGGCGGTCCGCTCGAAAGCACGCTCGAAGTGCTCACGCTGGCCAAGCCGATTCGCACGGCGATCGTGAAGCGCGAGGGCGCGCTCGGCCGGCTGCTCGAACTTTCCGAGGCGCTCGAGCGCGCAGACTGGACCCGCGTGGACGCGCTGTGCGCGGAACTCGCGCCGCTCGACGCGGCCACTGCTGCGGCCATCTCGCTGAGTGCAGCGGAATGGGCGGGGACGTCCGGCCGCGACGCGCAAGACGAAGGGCTGGAGAGGATCGAGGACTGAAGGAGGAGGGCGGTGCCGCGCAAGCATGCGGCGCCGCGCTCAGTGCAAACTCAGACGGCCTGCGGAGCGTGCGTGAAGAAGCGCGCGAGTTGCTGCGCGAGATCGTTCAACGCGCTCATCTCTTTCTGTGAGATGCGGCGCGGCTCCTGGTTCATGAGCCAGTCGCCGTACATCAGCGCAACGGGCTCGACGCCGGGCGCGCCCACCGGCAGCAGGACGAATGCGCGCGTGTCGTCGAAGCTCGAGCGATACCAGCCGGGCAGGCGCGCGAGAATCTTCGCGTCGCGCGCATTCTCGATGAAGATGCCCACCTTGTTCGCGATGGCGAGGTGAAACACGTCGGGCTGGAACGCGGCGGAAAACGAGAGCTTGGGCAGCACGTCGCCCATGTGTGCGCCAAAGCCGTGCTGCGCCTCGAACTTGTTCGCGCCCTGGCGCACGAACACCACACTGCGTGCGAAACCGAGCCCCGCGAGTACGGTTTCGGTCGCGAGCGTGAGGGCGGTGCTGAGCGGGCTATCGGCCGGCAGCGCGCGCAGGTCCTCGACACCGGCTGCGATGCGCGCCTCGGGATCGAGCGCCTCGCGTGCGATCGCGTCGGCGTTGGCGCGCAATTCGACGATCTCGCGCATGACGCCGTCTTCGGCTTCCTCGCGCGCGAGCGCGAGGCTCATCTGCACGAGCACGTCCGCGTCGGTCGACAGCGCGCGGCCGTAGTGCTGCGCAAGCTCGGCGATGTGCGTCTCGCGCATTTCGTCGGAGAGGCCCGCCGTGGTCAGCACGCGTGCGACTTCGGTCGAATAGTTGGTGATGGCGCGCAGCCATTGCACGTCGCGCGGCTCCTTGTCGGCCGGGTCGTACTGGCGCATGCCCGCACGGATCGTGTCGGGCAGGCGCCAGCGCGAGGCGGCTTCGAGGCCGAGTTCTTCGAAGGTCACGCCGAGCACCGCGAGGCACGCTTCGTCGTCGCTCGAGCCTTCGTCAATTTCGCGGCGAATCTGGTCCCACTCGGGTTCGAGATAAAACACCACGAGCAGTTTGCCCACCTGGCGCATGAGCGTGCAGACCACGGCTTCTTCGCCTGCGCGCAGGTCGCCGTGCTCGGTGAGCTTGCGCGCGACGCAGCCGGAGAGCATGGTGCGGTTCAGTTCGAGCTTGGCGTCGATACGGCGCGGGGCGCTGTGATGAAAGTGATCGACGATCTTCAGGCCGACGACGAGATGGCCGACCGCGTCCATGCCGAGGACCATCAGCGCGCGCGTGACGGTCGTGATGTTGCCGCCGAACGCCATGTACATGGCCGAATTCGCGAGCCGCAGCACTTTCTGCGTGAGCGCGAAATCCGAGAGCACGACCTTCACGAGGGCGCTGAAATCGTAGTCGTCGTTCGTCATCGCCGCGACCGTGGTGCGCAGCGATTGCGACAGCAAGGGGAAGTCCCCGCGTTCATTCATGCGGGCCCACAAGCGGTCTAGCAGGACGGCCTTTACCATCTGAACCATGTCAATTTCGCGAAAGCCCTGCTGTTTGCGATGCCCGCATCATTGCACCTCGTGCACGTGCAACGCACCCGAAACGAAGCGCTGCTGCAATTCTTCTGAAGGCAGCGCCTTGCAGACGAGCCATCCCTGGATATGCTCGCAACCCATGTTCGTCAGCAGCTCGCGCTGCGCCTCCGTTTCCACGCCCTCGGCCACGAGCTCGAGATCGAGCGTACGCGCGAGCCCCACCACCGCGTTCACGATCGCCTGATCGTTGCGCGAAGTGATGAGGTTCTCCACGAAGCTTCGATCGATCTTCAGCTTCGAAAGCGGGAAGCGCTGCAGGTACGCAAGACTCGAATAACCCGTGCCGAAGTCGTCCACCGCGAAGCGAATGCCAAGCGAGGTCAGTTCTTCGAGCAGCGTTTTCGCGTGCTGCGGATCGTGCATGAGCAGGCTTTCGGTGATCTCGAACACGAGCCTGCGCGGATCGACGCCGGTCAGCTCGATCGCCTCCTCGACACTTTCCCTGAAACGCGGATTGCGGAACTGCTGGGGCGAGACATTGACCGCAACGTACTGCAGCTCGATGCCTTGCTCGTCCCATTGGGTCAGTTGCATACAGGCAGCCTTCAAAACCCAATTGCCGAGATAATTAATCAGGCCGACGGATTCCGCAAGAGGAATAAATGTTGAAGGCGGCACGAGACCGTGCAATGGATGTTGCCAGCGGATCAATGCCTCCACGCCGACCACGCCGCGCGACGCGCTGCTCGTGATGGGCTGGAAGTGTAGCGAGAATTCGCCGTTGCGCACACCGTCGTAGAGGTCTGACTCCAGCTTCAGGCGCATGGCGTCGGTGGGGTCGTCGACGGGTACGTGCAACGTGAGCGTGTTGCCGCCGATGGCCTTGGCCTGCTGGAGCGCCTGGTCCGCGCGGCGGATGAGCGGCGTGGCGTCGGCGCTGGCATCGGCGCCGTTATCTGCGCGGTTATCTGTGCGGTTATCTGTATAGCTTGCGCCGGACGCATCCGGGCGCTGGTCAGGATGGAATGCAATGCCGATGCTCGCCGAAAGGTGCACGGGCTGGTTGCGAAACGAGTACGGCTGCAGGATCGAGGTGAGCAGGCGCCGGCCGAGCGCTTCGGCGGCGGCGCGCACTTCGTCGGGCGCGGCGTGACGTTGCGGCGTGATCAGAATGGCGAATTCGTCGCTGCCGATGCGCGCGATCATTTCGCCTTGCAGCGCGAGGTGGGTCAGGCGCCGCGCGGTCTCGCGCAGCAGTTCGTCGCCGGCGTCATAGCCGAGCGCGCGGTTCACGCGCTGATAGTCGTCGAGGTCGAGCAGCAGGAGCGCGACCGGCACGCCGAAATGGTCCGCGTCGGCCTGGGCGCGCTGCAGCGCGGGCGCGAGCGCCGCCTGGTTTGGCAGGCCGGTGAGCGGATCGTGGTGGAGCGCGTGGGTCAGCGCGGCCTCGGTGCCTTGCCAGCCGGAGACGTCGAAGCCTGCCACGGCGAAGCCCGTCGTCTCGCCATACTGGGCGCGCTGCACGCGCAGCTCCACGGGAAGCGGGTAGGTGAGCGCCTTGACGAGATCGATCGTGTCTTTTTCGACGGCGCCGCTGTGCGCAGCGCGCGCGAAGAGCGCTTCGAGGCGCGCGTGATGCTCGGGCGTGACGATGTCGGCAAGCGTCGCGCCGAGCAGGAACTCGCGGTGATAACCCGCAAAGCGCAGGCTTGCGTCGGAAACGTAGAGAAAGTGGAGCCGCGAGTCCACGTGCACGAGGAAGTCCACGGCGGCTGCCGTGTTCTCGAACGAGAGCGAAACGGCGTCGGCGTAGTTCGATGCGGCTGCGGGGAGCGAAGGCGGCACGAGCGGTGCGGCGCCTTCGTTGTGCGCTGGCTCCGCTGCGCGCTGCGTGCGCGCTTCGTGCACCGCGTTTGCTTCGCCAGGCATGGGCGGGTCGCCGGCAATGCCCTTGAGGCCGGCAAGCGCATAGAGCCGGTCGATGACCGTGCGCAACCAGCCCTGGCGGGGCGCGGAGATCCTGTTCGCTTCCATGTCTGTCGCTGGCAACCCTTTGTTTGTCTGTGGCGTCCTTGCCGGTTTCCGTATCCGGCTGAAGCCGCCCATCAGAGCAAGTTATCGACCTCGGACGAGAAATCTTTAGCCGCTGCGACCGAAAAAACACCTAACGCATAAAGGTGACGGCAGAGCGGTGCGGCGGCGTCCAGATTCGGTTAAAGTGGCGCCGGTCGAGACGCCATTCGCCATGCGCGATGGGTCGGCGCGCGTAAAGCGCCCGTCTTGCCGGCCGCAGGGGCGGCCCGGCGCGTCAGCGGCCAATACCGGCTATTCCATCCGTACGAGTCATCCGCCATGTCCGATTCATCGTCAGCGTTTGCCGCGCGGGCAAGCGAGGCTGTGCGAGACGATGCGGACAGGGGCACCCCTGGTTCCGCGCCGTCTATGCCGTCAGCTTCACAACCCGGCCTTACGCCCGGGTCATCCACCGGCCCGCAGCCCGGCGCCGCGCCCGCGCCATCGTCTGAGGCGTTGTCGGCGCCGCCGTCTCGCCAGCAGTCGCAGGCGGCGCCCGGCGCGGGTTCGGGTGCCGTCCAGCCGTTCGTCTATCTCGGCCGGCAGCCCATTCTCGATCGCAATGGCGCGCTCAATGCCTATGAGCTGCTGTTTCGCGGCGGCGCGCAGAACCGCGCGGATGTCGATGACGACGCGCTCGCCACGGCCCAGGTGATGACGCGTACGATCGGCCAGCTCGGCGTGCCGGCAGTGCTCGGCCGTCACTACGGCTACGTCAACATCAGCCGCGAACTGCTGTTCGACGACATCGTGCATCTGCTGCCGCCTGGCCGCTTCGTGTTGGAGGTGCTCGAACACGTGCGCTTCGACGCCGCGGTTCTCGAGCGGCTCGCGCAACTGCGCCGCGCGGGCTACCGCATTGCCTTCGACGACGTGAGCGAGATCACGGAGAACCTGCTGCGCGCGTTGCCCTACGCTGACATCGTCAAGGTCGACCTGATGCAGACCGAGCGCGCGGCGCTGCCCGAACTGGTCGCGAACCTCGCCGCGCACGGCAAGACGCTGATCGCCGAGAAGGTCGAGACCGGCGAGGACTTCGAACTGGCCTCGTCGCTTGGCTTCGAGCTTTTCCAGGGCTACTTCTTCGCGCGTCCGCAGGTGTTGCGCGCGCCGCGCGTGCGCGCTTCGCGCCTTGCGCTCGTGCGCCTGCTCGCGCTCGTGGCGAACGACGTCGGCACGGCCGAACTCGAGCGCGAACTGCGCAGCCACCCGGGCGTAGTGGTGCAACTATTGCGTCTCGTCAATTCGAGCGCGTATTCGCCCGGACGGCCGATTTCGTCGCTGCGCGAAGCGGTGCTCGCGGCGGGCACGCGCCAGATTGCGCGCTGGGCGCAACTGCTGCTCTACGCGAGCGGGCGCGACCTGCCCTGGGGCTCGGACCCGCTGGTGCAACTCGCCGGTACGCGCTCGCACTTCATGGAGCTTGCCGCGCGCAGCCTGAACCCGCAGGACCCCGACTTCGCCGATGCCGCCTTCATGACCGGCATCTTCTCGCTCGTGCACGTGCTGGTGGGCTCGACGCCCGAGAACACGCTCGATCGGCTGGGCCTTGCGCGCGAGATCGTCGAGGCCGTGGACGGTCATCGCGGTGAGCTTGGCACGCTGTTGCTCATCGCGACCGCAGCCGAGCGCGGCGATCACGATGGCGCGCAGCGTCTCGCTCGCGAGGCGGGCGGCATGTTCACCGCGCTCACGCCGCCGCTGCTCGGTGAACTGAACCTGTGGGCCGGCGCATGGTTCACGGCTTACGCCGAGGGTTGAAAACAGGTTGTAAGGTTTGCGCCGGTGCGCGCTGCGAGCGGCGCAATTGTGTGATTGAATATCGCCATCGCCGGGGGCGCGCCGTCATGCGCCTGAATTGCGTGATGGGCAAAAGCCGCCGACAAAACGCGCGCCGGCGTGGCGATTCAACTCGAGGGCATTCGACATGAAACCGAGGTTCTTTGCGGCGGGAGCCGCGGCGCTCGTTTGCGCCGGGCTTGCGCTCTTTACGTTGTCTGCACAGGCAACACTCAAGCCGGGCGACCCTGCGCCCGACTTCACGACCCAGGCGTCGCTCGGTGGCAAGACCTACACCTATTCGCTCGCTTCGGAGCTGAAGAAGGGGCCGGTGGTGGTGTACTTCTATCCGGCCGCGTTCACGAAGGGCTGCACGATCGAAGCGCACGAATTCGCCGAAGCGGTCGATGAGTACAAGCAGTACGGCGCGACCGTGATCGGCGTTTCGCACGACAACATCGACACGCTTACGAAGTTCTCGGTGAGCGAGTGCCGCAGCAAGTTCCCGGTGGCCGCCGACGAAGATTCGAAGATCATCAAGTCATACGACGCGTCGATGCCGATGCACGAGTCGATGGCCAATCGCGTTTCGTATGTGATCGCGCCGGACGGCAAGATCATCTACGAATACACGAGCCTCTCGCCGGACCAGCATGTCGCGAACACGCTGCGCGCCGTGAAGGAGTGGGCCGCGCAGCATCCGCAGCAGTAGTCGCCGCACACCGCAATAAAAGCGGGGCCCGCCGCGCGCGCGGGCCTCGCAGCGATCCGCTCTGATCGTCCCTCCGCGTTTCGTCCTGGCATGCCGGCATTGGCGCGCCGACACCTCGCCCTCGCATGACTCCCCATCGCCTGGAATACCCGCATGCCGATCATCGTTGTCCTGTTTGCCATTGCCGCGCTCGTCTACGGTGCGTACTGGTCTTTCAACGCCATTGCGGCGCAGTTCGGCATGGGAGTTGCCGTGGGGGCAGCCGTGATCGCCGCGGCGCTGTTCGTCGCGCTCATCGCCTGGTGGTGGCGCCGTATGCGCGACATCGCGCCCAACGTGCGCGGCGAAGGCGACTGGACGCACCGCGTAGCGGGCACATGGGGCGAAGCGCGCCTCGCCGCGGGCAAGCGTTTTTGCGAGCTGACGCAGGGCGGGGCGCATGGCGCTTATATTTTTGCCGACCTGCAAGGCGCGCAACCGGCGCGCGGCGCCGACGGCTGGCACGTGGCGCTGCGCGTGGTCGACCCGCAGCGCCCGCTCTGGGAACTGCCGATGCCAAGCGAGCGTGAAGCGAAACGCTGGGCGCGTATTTTTACGCTCGCGATGGCTCAGAAGCTGTAGGGGGTGACAGGCCAGGTCTGTCAGGATTTGAGATAAATCCGATTCCAATGCCAGGCAGGCGCAAATACCATGGTCTTGCGTCATTGGATAGTTCGAGATCGCCGTTTCGTGGCGTCCCATCCGGGCGCACCAATGAGGCAATCCCGATGCAGAATCTTCCCGTTCCCCCTCGTATGTTCGAGCGTGTGCGCATCGTCACGGCCCGGCCCGCGGGCTACGCGCACAGCGCCGCTTTCCAGGAATACGCCTTCGGGCTAAGGGCCGCTTTTGCGGCGCTCGGCACGCAGGTTGGCGCCGCCGAGAACGAATTCCTCGCGGGCGATGGCGTCAACTTCGTGTTCGGCGCGCATCTGCTCGCGCCTGGCACGGTGCTGCCGTCCAATACCGTCATCGTCAATCTCGAGCAGATGCGCGCCGGCTGGGCTGCCAGGATCCCGCACTATGTCGAGACGCTGCGGCGTCATCCGGTGCTCGACTATTCGCCCTCGAATGTCGAGCGCATTCGCGAACTCACGGGCAATGCGCATGTGCACGTGCTCACGCCTGGCTACGTGCCGCAACTCACCCGTATTCAGGCGCCGCCGGAACAGGACGTCGACGTGTTGTTCTACGGTTTTCTAAACGAGCGCAGGCACAAGATTCTCGAGGCGCTGCGCGCGTCGGGCCTCGTCGTGCAGCATTTGCAAGGCGTCTACGGCGACGAGCGCGACCGGTGGATCGCGCGCAGCAAGATCGTGCTCAACGTCCACTATTACGACGACAAGATTCACGAAGTCGTCCGCACGTCCTGGTTGCTTGCCAATCGCAAGGCGGTGGTGAGCGAGTGCGAGCCGGACACCGAAATTGCAGACGATCTGCGCGAAGCCGTCGTCGC
The DNA here is from genome assembly GCF_905220155.1 of Paraburkholderia sp. J7. Classification (NCBI taxonomy): domain Bacteria; kingdom Pseudomonadati; phylum Pseudomonadota; class Betaproteobacteria; order Burkholderiales; family Burkholderiaceae; genus Paraburkholderia; species Paraburkholderia sp. J7. The sequence goes on from NZ_CAJMYZ010000020.1 coordinate 27,954, forward strand.
GGTTCCCTACGGTGACCTGGTGCAGACCTGCGTCGCGCTGGCAACAGACGACGCGCGCCGCCACGCGGTCGAGCAGCGCGGCTTCGAGATTTTCGCCCGCCGCGATCAGGCCGCGATTCTCGCCGCGCTGCTGCCGAAGCTCTCGTTACCGGTGCCGCGCCGCATCAACCTTGGCAGCGGCAAGTCTTACGACCCCGAGCGCCTGAATATCGACATCGACCCGAAATGGCAGCCCGACGTCCTCGGCGATCTTGCGGATCCGGCAGGCTTGAAGTCGATCTTTTTCAGCCCCAGATACGGCTTGATCCGGCTCGAAGCGGGGCAGTTCGACGAGATCGAGGCGATAGACGTGCTCGAACATGTGCCGGCTCTCTCGCGCTTCATGACGCATTGCCTCGAACTGCTTCGCGAGGGCGGCACCCTGCGCGTGTTCGTTCCCTACGACCTGTCGTACGGCGCGTGGCAGGATCCCACGCACGTGCGCGCGTTCAACGAGCGCAGTTGGTGGTACTACACGCAGTGGCACTGGTATCTCGGCTGGACAGAGGCGCGTTTCGACCTGAGCAGGCTCACGATGCGGTTCAGCCCGCTCGGCGGCGAATTGCGCTCGCGCGGCGTTGCCGACGAGGAAATTTTCCGCACACCGCGCGCCGTGGACGCCATGGAGGCCATCCTCGTCAAGCGCATGCTCACGCAACCCGAGCGCGAGGCGGCGTTGGCAATGCACCGCGGTGCCCAGCGCGACGCGGCGGCGAACGTTGCACAGCCTGCGTTGTCCCAATCACTTCCCGGTAGTTTTGAGCAGCAAGGTTAGATGGATATGTCACGAAAACCCTGGATTGCCGCGACCTTGATCGCTGTCAGTGCCACGCTGCTCGCGGCGTGCGACCAGCAAAAGGTCACCGACGCCGTCAACGCGATCAAACCCGATTCGATGGCGTTCGGCGGCCTGCGTATTGGCGTGTCGACCGTCGAAGATGTACGCCAGCAGGCGGGCAAGCCCGAAATGGTCTGGGAAGACGACGACGGCGCGCAGCGCCTGGAATACCCGCGCGGGCCAAACGGCCTCACCACGTGGATGCTCGACTTCGACGCGAACGGCAAACTCGTGGCGATGACCCAGGCGCTTACGGCGCAAAATATCGCTCAGGTCGTGCCGGGCATGACGCAGGACGAAGTGCGCCGCCTGCTCGGCAAGCCTGCCACGGTAGCAAAATACGCGCTGAGCCACGAGGAAGTGTGGAGCTGGCACTGGGCCGAAGGCGGCGTGGCGGGGGACGGCATGTTCAACGCCCATTTTGCGCCGGATGGGCTCGTGATCAGAACGTCGCGCTCGGATGCACCGGGCCACGAGCAGCATTGAGGCGGCGAGCGCTCAGGCCGCACAAGTTGCACCAGCCGCAAGGAGGAAGCAGATGAAACGTATCGCGTTGCTTTGGAATGTCGTGAAGGGCGATGCACGCGTGCTGTGGCACGCGCTGCGCCAGCCGGAACGCCCGGTGTGGCTCATGCCCGCCACGGCGCTGCTCGCGCTCTACGCGCTCGACCCATTCAATATCGCGCTGCCGCTCGCCGGTGTCGTCGACGATGGAATCATCGTTCCGCTGGTGCTGCATCTGATCGTGCGTTGCTTGCCCGTGCATTTGCGGCAGCCTCAGCCTCGCAGCGCACGGGCATAAAAAAACGGCTGAAGCCAGGCTTCAGCCGTTTCTCAATATGCTAACGACAGCGCTTATTCCACCTGCGCCGAGGGCGCCGCGCGCCCGCGCTTCGCATCCCACCACACGCGCAACCGGTCCATATACAGGTAGACCACAGGCGTCGTATAGAGCGTGAGCATCTGGCTCACGATCAGGCCGCCCACGATCGAGATACCGAGCGGCGCACGCAACTCCGCACCTTCGCCGCGCCCGAACGCAAGCGGCAGCGCACCGAGCAGTGCCGCGCAGGTCGTCATCATGATCGGCCGGAAGCGCAAGAGGCACGCCTGATGGATCGCATCGCGCGAACTCAGTCCCTGGCGCGAAGCCTCGATCGCGAAGTCCACCATCATGATCGCGTTCTTCTTCACGATGCCGATCAGCAGAATCACGCCGATCAGCGCGATGATGCTGAACTCCGTCTTGAAGAGCAGCAGCGCGAGCAGGGCGCCCACGCCCGCCGAGGGCAGGGTGGAAAGAATCGTGAGCGGGTGAATGTAGCTCTCGTACAGAATGCCCAGCACGATATACACGGCGGCGAGCGCCGCGAGAATCAGGAGCGGCTGGTTGTCGAGCGACTGCTGGAACGCCTGCGCCGTGCCCTGGAAGCTGCCGTGAATCGTCGCGGGCATGCCGATCTCGCCCATCGTGTCGTAGATCGCGGCGGTCGCGTCGGAGAGCGACTTGCCGGGCGGCAAGTTGAACGAGATCGTCGAGGCCACGAACTGGCTCTGGTGATTCACCGAGAGCGGCGTCGTGCCGGGCCCGAACGAGGCGATCGACGACAGCGGCACCATGGTTTCCTTCGAGGTCGACACCGCCGCACCCGACGACGCGCTCGACTTGCCGCTCGCGGCGAGCGAGTTGGTCGCGAGGTTGCGCGCGGAGTCGGCGGCAATGGTCGCGGCGCTCGACGCCGTGGTGGTGGCCGTGCCGCCCGTTGAGGCCGTGGTCGGGCCGGTTACCGTGCCCGCCGTCGCATTCGTGCTTTGCGCACCGCTCGCCGTGCCGCCCGAGGTGCTCACCCAGATCTCGTTGAGCATGGTCGGGCTCTGCCAGTACTGCGGCGCGACTTCCATCACCACGTGGTACTGGTTCAGCGGGTTGTAGATCGTCGAGACCTGGCGCTGGCCGAATGCGTCGTAAAGCGTGTTGTCGATCTGCGAGGGCGTGATGTTCAGCCGCGCGGCGCTGGCGCGGTCGATGTTGATCATCGACTCGAGGCCGCCTTGCTGCTGGTCCGAATTCACGTCGGCGAGTTCGGGGCGCGCCTGCAGCGCCTCGGTGAGCTTCGGCCCCCACTTGTAGAGGTCGGCGGTGTTGTCGGCGAGCAGCGTGAACTGGTACTGCGCGTTCGACTGCCGGCCGCCCACGCGAATATCCTGCACCGCTTGCAGGAAGGTGCGCGCGCCTGCCACGTCCGAGAGCGGCCCGCGCAGTTGGGCGATGACTTCATCGGCGGAAAGCTTGCGTTCGCTCTTGGGCTTGAGCGAGACGAACATGAAGCCCGAATTGGTCGCGCGCCCGCCGGAGAAACCCGCGACCGAGTCCACCGCCGGGTTCGCCTGCACGATACGCATCATCTCGGAGAACTTCACCTTCATCGCCTGGAACGAGGTGGCCTGGTCGGCCTGGATGCCGCCGATCAGGCGCCCCGTGTCCTGCTGCGGGAAGAAGCCCTTGGGCACGACCACGTAGAGCGCGACGTTCAGCGCGATGGTGGCGATGAGCGTGAGCAGGATCACGAACGGATGCGCGAGCGCCCAGCCGAGCGTGCGCTCGTAGCCGCCCTGCATGCGCAGGAAGCCGCGTTCGAGCCACTGCGCGAAGCGGCCTTCTTCCTTCTTCTCATGCGCCTCTTCGAGCAGGCGCGAGCACATCATCGGCGTGAGCGTGAGCGAGACGGCCAGCGACACCGCAATGGCGAGCGAGAGCGTGAGCGCGAATTCGCGGAAGAGACGCCCGACAATGCCGCCCATCAGCAAAATAGGCAGGAACACGGCGACGAGTGACACGCTGATCGAGAGCACCGTGAATCCCACCTCCCGCGCGCCGAGCAGCGCCGCCTTCATGCGCGGCACGCCGTTCTCGATATGCCGCGAGATGTTCTCGAGCACGACGATGGCGTCGTCCACGACGAAGCCGGTCGCGATGGTGAGCGCCATGAGCGAGAGGTTGTCGAGCGAAAAGCCCATCAGATACATGGCCGCGAAGGTGCCGATGATCGAGATGGGCACGGCCACGCTCGGAATCAGCGTCGCGCGCCAGTTGCGCAGGAACAGGAACACCACCATCACGACGAGTGCCACGGCGATGATGAGCGTGTGCTCGGTGTCCTTGAGCGAGGAGCGGATCGTGACGGAGCGGTCGGACGTCGGGATCACTTCGACGTCGGCGGGCAGCGACGCTTTCAACTGCGGCAGCATCGCGACCACGCGGTCCACGGTCTCGATAATGTTCGCGCCGGGCTGGCGGTAGAGGATCACGAGCACCGAGCGCTTGCCATTGGCGAGACCGATGTTGCGCAGGTCTTCTACCGAATCGACCACTTCGCCCACGTCGGAGAGCTTCACGCCCGCGCCGTTGCGGTAGGCGATCACGAGGTCCTTGTACTGGCTCGCCTTGCTCGCCTGGTCGTTGGTGTAGAGCTGAAAGCGCTGCGGGCCGAATTCGATATCGCCCTTCGGACTGTTCGCGTTGGCCGAGGCGAGCGCCGCGCGCACGTCTTCGAGACCGATGCCGTAATGAAACAGCGCGTGCGGCTCCAGCTCCACGCGCACAGCCGGATTCGCCGAGCCGCTCACGTCGACTTCGCCCACACCGTCCACCTGAGAGAGCGATTGCTGCAGCACCGTGGCCGCCGAGTCGTAGAGCTGGCCCGCGGTGAGCGTGGGCGAGGTGAGCGCGAGAATCAGGATCGGCGCGTCGGCGGGGTTGACCTTGTGGTAGGTCGGGTTCTGCCGCAGGCTCGTCGGCAGGTCGGCGCGCGCGGCGTTGATCGCCGCCTGCACGTCGCGCGCGGCGCCGTCGATGTCGCGGTTCAGGCCGAACTGCAGCGTGATGCGCGTGCTGCCCACCGAGCTTTGCGAGGTCATCTCCGTGACGTCGGCGATCGAGCCCAGGTGGCGCTCCAGCGGGCTCGCCACGCTGGTTGCCACCGTTTCGGGGCTCGCGCCCGGCAAGGTGGCCTGCACGGAGATGGTGGGAAAGTCCACCTGCGGCAAGGGCGCGACCGGCAGCTTCGTGAAGGCGAAGAGGCCGGCGAGCGCAATGCCGACGGCGAGCAGCGTGGTCGCGACGGGGCGCGAGATGAACGGGCGCGAGAGATTCATCGCGTCAGTGCTCCGTCGAAGACGAGGGCGCGCCGTGCGAGCCGCTGCCGAAGCGCTGGCGCAGGCGCTGCGCGATCCGGTCGAACGCGAGATAGATCACGGGCGTCGTGAAGAGCGTGAGCGCCTGGCTCACGATCAGGCCGCCCGCAATTGCGATACCGAGCGGTCGGCGCAGTTCGCTGCCCGCGCCGTTGCCGAGGATCAGCGGCACGGCGCCGAGCAGGGCCGCCATCGTCGTCATCATGATCGGGCGAAAGCGCAGCAGACACGCCTGGTAGATCGCCTCGCGCGGCGGCTTGCCTTCGTGGCGCTCGGCCTCGAGCGCGAAGTCGATCATCATGATGGCGTTCTTCTTCACGATGCCGATCAAGAGCACGATGCCGATGATGCCGATGATGTCGAGGTCGTGCCCGGTCAGAATGAGCGCGAGCAGCGCGCCGATCCCCGCCGACGGCAGCGTGGAGAGAATCGTGATGGGATGCACGAAGCTCTCGTAGAGCACGCCGAGCACGATGTACATCGTGACGATGGCCGCGAGGATCAGGAACAGCTCGTTGGACAGCGACGCCTGGAACGCGAGCGCTGCACCCTGGAAGCGCGTCTGGAACGAGCCCGGCAGGCCGATGTCCTTTTCCGCCTGCTGGATCGCCTTGACCGCCGCGCCAAGCGACGAGCCCGGTGCGAGGTTGAACGAAACCGTCGTGGCCGGGAACTGCGAGAGATGCGAGACGAGCAGCGGCGCGGGCCGCTCGTGGAACTTCGCGATGGCCGAGAGCGGCACCTGGCCCGTGGTGGAAGTCGAGGAGGGCAGGTAGATCGAGTTCAGCGCGTCGGTGTAGTGCTGCATCACCGGGTCGGCTTCGAGAATCACGCGGTACTGGTTCGACTGCGTGAAGATCGTCGAGATGATGCGCTGGCCGTAGGCGTCGTAGAGCGCGTTGTCCACTGTCGCGGGCGTGATGCCGTAGCGCGCGGCGCTCGCGCGGTCGATCTCGATGAACACGGAACTGCCCTGGTCCTGCAGGTCGGTCGCCACGTCGGCGAGTTCGGGCAGTTGCTGCAAGCGCTGCACGAGCTTCGGCACCCAGGTCGTGAAGTCCTGGATGTTCGGCGTGGTGAGCATGAACTGATACTGCGTCGGGCTCACCGTCGAGTCGATCGTGAGGTCCTGCACCGGCTGCATGTAGAGCGTCGCGCCCGGCACGTGGGCCACGCTTTTTTGCAGGTCGCGGATGATCTCGCTGGCCGTTTCACTGCGGTCGTCGCGCGGCTTCAGGTTGATGAGCATGCGGCCGCTGTTGAGCGTGATGTTGGTGCCGTCCACGCCGATGAACGAGGTGAGGCTCTCGACGTTGTCGTTCTTGAGGATCTCCGCGGCGAGCGCCTGCTGGCGTTCGGCCATCGACGCATAGGACACCGATTGCGGCATCTGCGTGATGGCCTGGATCACGCCCGTGTCCTGCACGGGGAAGAAGCCCTTGGGCACGACCACGTAGAGAATGCCGGTGAGCACGAGCGTGATGAGGAACACGATCATCGTGAGCCGCTGGCGCGCGAGCACCCATTCGAGCGCCACGCCGTAACGGCCGATCACGTAGTCGAAGAACGCATGCACGCGCGCCTCGAAGCGGTGGCTTTCGGGCGGCGGCGTGTGGCGCAGCATCTTCGCGCACATCATCGGCACGAGCGTAAGCGAGACCACGGCCGAGATCACGATCGTCACCGCGAGTGTGATGGCGAACTCGTGGAAGAGGCGGCCCACCACGTCGCCCATGAAGAGCAGCGGGATCAGCACGGCGATGAGCGACACCGTCAGCGAGATGATGGTGAAGCCGATCTGCTTCGAGCCCTTCAATGCGGCTTCGAGCGGTGTTTCGCCGTCCTCGACGTAGCGCGCGATGTTCTCGATCATGACGATGGCGTCGTCCACCACGAAGCCGGTCGCGATGGTGAGCGCCATGAGCGAAAGGTTGTCGAGCGAGAAGCCGCACAGGTACATGACCGCGAGCGTGCCGATGAGCGACAGCGGCACGGACAGGCTCGGAATGATCGTGGCGTAGATGTTCGCGAGGAACAGGTACATCACGAGCACGACGAGCACGACCGACATCAGCAGCTCGAACTGCACGTCGCGCACCGAAGCGCGGATCGTGGTCGTGCGGTCCGTGACGATCTGCACGTCGAGCGAGGAGGGCAGCGCTTCCTGCAGTTGCGGCAGCAGCGCCTTGATGCTGTCCACCACCTGGATCACGTTCGCGCCCGGCTGGCGCTGCACGTTCAGGATGATCGCGGGCGTGCCATCGGCCCATGCGCCGAGCTTGGTGTTCTCCGCGCCCTGCACGATGTTCGCGACGTCGGTGAGCATGACGGGGCGGCCGTTGCGATAGGCGATCACCGCGTCCTTGTAGGCGTCGGCGTCGGTCAGCTGATCGTTCGCGTTGATCGTGTACGCGCGCGTGGGGCCGTCGAAGTTGCCCTTCGGCGTGTTGACGTTCAGGTTCGAAATGCTCGTGCGCAGGTCGTCGAGATTCAGGCCGTAGGCCGCGAGCGCGCGCGGGTTCGCCTGGATGCGCACCGCAGGGCGCTGGCCGCCCGACAGGCTCACGAGGCCCACGCCCGCAACCTGCGAGATTTTCTGCGCGAGGCGCGTGTCGGCGAGATCCTGGATCTGCGTGAGCGGCAGCGTTTTCGAGGTGATGGCGAGCGTGAGGATCGGCGCGTCGGCGGGGTTGACCTTGGCGTAGATTGGCGGCGCGGGCAGGTCAGAGGGCAGCAGGTTGCCGGCCGCGTTGATGGCGGCCTGCACTTCCTGCTCGGCCACGTCCAGCGGCAGGTCGAGGCTGAACTGCAGCGTGATGACCGAGGAGCCCGCCGAGCTTTGCGACGACATCTGGTTCAGTGACGGCATCTGCCCGAACTGGCGTTCGAGCGGCGCGGTGACCGAGGACGTCATCACGTCCGGGCTCGCGCCCGGGTAGAAGGTCTGGACCTGGATGGTCGGGTAATCGACTTCGGGCAGGGCGGACAGCGGCAGAAAGCGCAGCGCGACGAGGCCGACCAGCATGATCGCCGCCATGAGCAGCGCCGTGCCGACCGGCCGCAGGATAAAGGCGCGGGATGGATTCATGCTGGCTTACTGGGCTTGCGTCTGCGAGGCGTGGCGGTGGCCATGACGCGCGCCCGAGGCCGCGCCGGCCCACGAGGCGCCTTTCGCGCCCGATGCCCCCTTCGCGTGCTGCGGGTGCTCGGCCGGAATCGTAATCTTCGCGCCTTCGCGCAAGCGGTCGGAGCCGTCGGTCACCACGCGCTCGCCCACGGCGAGGCCCGAAGCGATGCTCGTGCGTTCGGCGTCGACGGGGCCGACCTTCACGAGCCGCACGCTCACCGTGTTGTCGGGCTTCGCGACATAGACGTATTGCCCCTGCGAGCCGTTGAGCACGGCCGAAGTGGGCACGATCACGGCGTCGTGGAGCGTATCGACGAGCAGGCGCGCATTGACGAACTGGTTCGGAAAGAGACCTTGCTCGTGGTTCGCGAAGCTCGCGCGCAGCTTGACGGTGCCCGTGGTCGTGTCGATCTGGTTGTCGATGGTCTGGAGCGACCCGGTTTCCAGCATCGTGGTGTTGCTGCGGTCGTACGCCTTGACCGACATCTTCGTGCCCGCGCGCAACTGCTTCATGATGGGCGGCAGGTTGTCCTCCGAAGTCGTGAAGATCACGCTGATCGGCTCGAGCTGCGTGAGCACGACGATGCCGTTGGTGTCGCTGGGCGTCACGTAGTTGCCCGGATCGACCTGGCGCAGACCGACGCGGCCCGACACGGGCGCGGTGATGCGCGCGTAGGTGAGGTCGAGCTTGTAGGTATCGACGTTGGCCTGATCGGATTTGACGGTGCCCTCGTACTGCTTGACGAGCGATGCCTGCGTGTCGACCTGCTGGCTCGCGATCGAGTCTTGCGAGAGCAGCGTCTGGTAGCGCTTGAGGTCGAGGCGCGCGGTGGCGAGCAGCGCCTGGTCGCGAGCGAGCTGGCCTTCGGCGTTGGCGAGCGAGATCTGGTAGGGGCGCGGGTCGATCTGCGCGAGCACGTCGCCCTTCTGCACCATCTGGCCTTCCTGGAAGTACACGTTCTGCAGCGTGCCGGATAGTTGTGTGCGCACCGTGATGTCGGCAAGCGGCGTGACCGTGCCGAGCGCGGTGATGACGATGGGCATGTCGCCGGCCTGGGCGGTGGCCACGCTCACCGGCTGCGGCATGTTGGCCATGGCGCCCGGGCCGCCGTGACGCATGCGCGCGCCGGCCGCCGGTGCTGCGTCGCCGCCCGAGAGCGCCTTGTTCCACGGTTGCCAGCGTGCGAGCACGATGCCGGCGATCACGATGACCACACCCAATGCGATGAACTTGCCCTTGCCGCGCCTCGCGGCGACCGGAGCGGGGGACTGCGGCGTCGTGTCTTTACGGGGGGAATCCGGGCGCTTTTCTTGTTGATCCATCGGTCAGGTCAGTAACGGGTTCTCGAAGGCTCTGGGCTGAGCGGATTATGTGGTGCCGGCCGCCTGGTGCACGCAACAGCGCACACAAAGCGCACGCGGCCGGCGTAGCGGACGCGCTCCGATGCTACGCACGTCGTGCGCAAGCAGGATGTCAGGGCTGGCCCCGCTCTGGCTGGCACGAATGCCGTGCCACGAGTTCACGGGTATGGGCGGCTTCGCTGGCGGTTGGCTGGCGGCGCGCACGCGCGGCGGCACAGCAGGCTCTTGCCGCCAAAAAGCATGATGCTACGTTGCCCGCTTCGTTACAGTCCAGTGCCGTTTCTTTCGAGACGTTACGAGCGTTACATGCGACGTGCGTTTTTTGTAAGGCGAAGGCGCGCGCGCTGTCAGGTTGAATGGGGCAGGCGCAGGGCGCCGCCAATCTCGTCGACGATGCGTCCGACGCATTCGCGCAGCAGCGGCGCGACATGGGCGACGAGCCACTCGCGCGGGCACTGCTGCGAAGCGCCGCCGCAGTTGATGGCGTAGATCTCGCCATTGGGACCAGCGAACGCCGTGGCAATGGCGTTGAGCCCCTCGTACCATTCGCCGATCGCGAGTCCGTACCCCTGGGCGGCGGTCTCGGCGAGCGCGGCGTCGAGCCGGCTGCCGAGCACGCCCCAGTCGTTGCCGGTCGAGGTCTGCAGCGCGGCGGTGAGTTCGGCGCGCGCATGCGGATCGAGCGCGGCGAGGTAGGCGCGCCCGACGGCGGTGCGGCCCATGTCGATGCGCGAGCCGACCTCGAGGCGCGTGACGAGCACGGCGGTGCGCGGGCGGATCGCATCGATCACGACCATGTCCAGACGGTCGCGCACGGTGAGGTGCACCGAAAGCGCGGTGCGCTCGGCAAGGCGCGTGAGAAAAGGCCGTGCGCGGCTGCGGATGTCGGAGTTGCGCAAGAAGCCGTTGGAGAGTTCCAGCACCGACGACGTGAGGACGAAGCGTTCGCTGTCGGGCAGCCGCGCGAGAAAGCCCGTGCTCACGAGCGTGCCGGTGAGCCGCGAAAGCGTGGGTTTGGGAATGCCGGTCAGCTCGGTCAGTTCGCGGTTGCTGAGCGGCGCGTCGGCGGCCGCGACGCAGCGCAGCACGGCGAGACCGCGCGCGAGCGCGGTGACTTCGTCAGCGCCGCCGTCTTTGTCGCGCGGAGTTTCGTCGGCATGGCGCGAATCGGGTGCGAAAGTCATTGGCGGGACAATTTTCCGAAACGGGATTTCAGATTTCAGATTTCACGCGTGGCGTTACAAAACCGATGCGGGCTTGCAGTGCGGCACACCGGTTTGCGTTCGATCAACACTGTGGGCCCTAAATTAGGGCGCAAAATCTCAGACAATTGTAATGGATGCCAGATGCTCGATGATTGGCGCATTTTGGCGAGATTTTGCTTGACTTAGTCAGCATGTAGGTAAAAAATGGAACCCGATTTCGGCTATACGCCACGAGCCCGCAAAAACTGCGGGTTTTAATGTGCTTCGCGATATGCAATTCGCATAATTGCGCATCGTTTTCCGATGGCACGGCGAGCCGAATACCGTCTCTCAGGTTCTAGCACGGCCCTCGGAATGGCTAGAACTTTTCAAGGCGCCACGTGCAAACGTGGCGCTTTTTTTTCGCCCGATCTTCCCCGGCTGTCCCCGGCTGGAAATGGGCGATTCGCGGCCAATCAGGCGACCTTGCCGCTAAAGCGCTCGCGCAATTCGCGTTTGAGCACCTTGCCAATCGGGCTGCGCGGTAGTGCGTCCACAATCACGACGTCGGCGAGTCGTTGCATTTTCCCCAACTGCTCGTTGGCCCAGGCGGCAAGCGCTTCGGCCTCCCAGGTCGAGCCGCGCTGGAGGGTGACGAACGCGACCGGCGTTTCACCCCAGCGTTGCGACGGCACGCCGACCACGGCAGATTCGACGACGTCGGGGTGCCGGTCGAGCACCTGTTCCAGATCGCTTGGATAGAGGTTGAATCCGCCGGAAATGATCATGTCCTTCTTGCGGTCCATCAACACGAGGAAGCCGTCTTCGTCGAAACGGCCAACGTCTCCGGTGCGGATGAAGCGCCGGCCGTCGCTGTCGTACCACTCGGCTTGCGCCGTCTTTTCGGGTTGCCGGTAATAGCCGGTCATCATCGCAGGAGAGCGTCCGACGATTTCGCCCGTTTGTCCGACGGCGACCTCGCGCCCGTCGGCATCGATCAAACGCATTTCATGACCGTTCAGCGGGCGGCCAACCGTGTGCAGCTTGTCGGGAAATTCGTCCGCACACAGCTCGCATGACGCGCCCCCTTCGGTCATGCCATAGAACTCGGTGAGCTTGCCGGGCCACCTGCGCAGGGCGTCCGCCTTGAGCCCGGCCGGGAACGGCGCACTCGTGCAGAACTTCGCGCGGAAACGCGACAGGTCGTAGCGATCGAAGTCGGGATGGCCGAGGATGCGCTGGTACTGCACGGGCACGAGCATGGTGTGCGTGACCTGTTCGCGCTGGGCAAGCTCCAGATATTGCCGGGCGTCGAACTTGGGCATGAGGACGACCGTTCCGCCGAGCGCCAGCGTCGGGAAGAAGCTCACCAGCGTGGTGTTCGAATAGAGGGGCGTTGCAATCAAGGTGACCGCGTCCGGGCCGTATCCGCGCTCGACGCTTCGCTGCGTGTAGGCGTAGCGCATGGCGTGCGACTGGACGATGCCCTTGGGCGCTCCCGTCGTGCCGGAGGAGTAAATGATGTTGAATGCCCACTCCGGCTGAATCTCCACAGGTGTGGGAATGGCCCCCACGGGCGCCAGCCAGGCGTCGTATTGCCCGGCCGCGCCGATTTTGACGACGCGCAGCGCAGGCGGCAACGCGACGCTCGACAGCAGCTGGCAAACTGCGTCGTCGGCGAAGAGGATTTGCGCGCGCGAGTTCTCCAGCATGGCGACGAGGCTGTCCGGATGCGTGGAGGGAGACAGCGGCGCGACCGCGAGTCCCGCTTTGAGTGCGCCGAAGAATACTGCGGCGTATTGGATGGAACTCGACGCGCAGATGGCAACGACGTCTTCGGGTGACAGTCCATCACGCTGCAGCGTGGCGGCGCAGCGCTCGATCAGCGCCTGGAGTGCGGCGAACGTGACCGTTTCATCGTCGCAGACGATTGCCGCACGCTCGCCGCGTTCCTCCGCCTGTTGGCGAATCATGGCGGTCAGATCGACGAACGGCGTTTCGGGTGACGGAGACTTCACGGACATGGCCTCATACCTCACTGGAAAGATGTGTTCGCGATGGAATGATCCAGCTTGCTTGCGTACTGGTTTCCCTTCGGAGTGGCGCGGCTACGATCGATAGTTTGTGAACGCGCGTTCGATTCTCTGCCCGGCAAACACGCTAAACAATGACAAATTTTCTGAACAGACCGTCAAGGCGACTTTGACAGTCTGCCCGTAGGACGGCGTCACGCAACCTCACTCCCGCCCCGTTTCTGCCGTACCATCGCCTGATCACCCGTTCGATGGAGCCGCACATGCTCTCCGAAGAGGAACTGGCGTTGCTCGACGCCATTCGCGAAACCGGCAGCCTGTCGCGTGCGGCTGCACGGTTGAACAAGGCGCCATCTACGATTTCGCACGCCGCGCGCCAACTCGAAGCGCGCTTCGACGCGCTGCTCTTCGACCGCCGGCGCTACCGCCTGCAGCTTACGCCGGCCGGCCAACTGCTAGCCGAGGAGGCGAGCCGCCTGATGCAGGACGTCGCGCGCATGACGCAGCGCGTGCGGCAAGTTGCAAACGGTTGGGAAGACCGCCTGTGGATCGTCACCGACGAGATTCTCGAATTCGAACTGTTGATGCCGGTGGTGCGCGACTTCGACGCGCTGCAGTCCGGCGTCACGCTGCGGTTCACACATGAAGTGCTCTCCGGCACCTGGGAGGCCCTGCGCGACGGCCGCGCCGATCTGGTTGTCGGCGCGACCAACGAGCCGCCGGCCATCGACGGCCTGCACTGGTTCGAGCTGGGTGTGATGGAGTGGGTGTTCGCGGTGGCGCCGCGCCACCGGCTCGCGCGCGAGAAGGGGTCGCTCACGCGTGAGCGTATGCTGGCCGAGCGCGGCGTGGCGGTCGGCGATTCGGCGCGGCACGCGCCCGGTCGCGGCTACGGGCTGTTCGGCGCGCAGGAGGTGCTGGCGGTGCCGTCGATGCGCGCCAAGATCCTCGCGCAGCGTGAGGGCCTGGGCGTGGGCTGGGTGCCGCGGCAGCGCGCGGCGAAGCTGATCGAGCGTGGCGAACTCGTCGAGAAGGCCACGGCGAACCCGCGCGAGCCGAACGTGCTGTACGTGGCGTGGCGCGGCGAACACGTGGGACGCGCGCTGCAATGGTGGATCGACCGGCTGCGCGAGCCGCGTCTTGCAAAGCGCCTCGTGGAGGGCATCGCGGTCACGGGTTGAAGCCGGCCGTCTACAGGTTCGGCCGCACGTCCGGTGCAAACGTTCGATGCCTTCGAACGTTTGCGCCAGGACCGTCGTACGGCAGGCGCCGCGCCGGCCGGCAAGATGACATCACAGTCTCAGATCGGGACTATCCCTCTCAAGGAGAACGTCATGAACCGCTTTGCCAACAAAACTGTCCTCGTCACCGGCGGAACCAGCGGCATCGGGCTCGCTGCAGCGCTTGCCTATGCCGCCGAAGGCGCGCACGTCATCGTCACCGGCCGCGATGAAGCCGGGCTCGAAGCCGCGCGCCTCGCACTCGGCCCGAACGCCCACGCCTGGCGCAACGACGCGGCCTCGCTCACCGGCGCACGCGAACTGGCTGCCGCCGTGCGCGACGCGGGCCTGCGCATCGACGCGGTGTTCATCAATGCGGGCGTGGCGAAGCTCGCGCCGTTCGAGCAAGTGGACGAAGCGCTGTGGGATGTCACCTTCGACACCAACGTGAAGGGCGCGTACTTCCAGATCCAGGCGCTCTTGCCGGTGCTCAACGACGGCGCGGCCATCGTGCTCAACGGTTCGATCAACGCGCATATCGGCATGCCCACGTCGTCGGTGTATGCGGCGAGCAAGGCTGCGCTGATCTCGTTGGCGAAGACGCTCTCGGCCGAACTGCTGCCGCGCGGCATTCGCGTGAACGTGGTGAGCCCCGGGCCCGTGAAGACGCCGCTCTACAACAAGTTCGGCATGGACGCCGCCGCGCTCGCGGCGGCTGAGGAATCGATCCGCGCGCTGGTGCCGCTCAAGCGCTTCGCAACCGTGGAGGAGATTGCCTCGACCGTGCTGCATCTGAGCGCCGCCGAATCGGCCTTCATGATCGGCACCGAAGTGATCGTCGCCGGTGGCATGGGCCAGCTTTGAAGGTCGCTTGAGTGTGGCGTACGGCGTGCGGGCGGCAGGGCGCCGCCCGCGGTCGGGTTGGTGTGTCGCGCAGCGCTCAGGAAACCGTTTCGCGCTCCGGCGTGGCCGTGATCTTGTGGATCGACAGGTCGGTGCCGTTGAATTCCTCTTCGCGATCGATGCGCAGCCCAACGAGCTTGCGAAGCAGCCCGTACACCACGAGGCCGCCGAGGAAGGCGATCACGATGCCCGCAATCGTGCCGACGATCTGCGCACCGAGCGAGACGCCGCCGAGCCCGCCCAGCCAGCGCTGGCCGAAAATGCCCGCGGCGATGCCGCCCCACGCGCCGCACAGGCCGTGCAGCGGCCACACGCCGAGCACGTCGTCGATGCGCCAGCGGTTCTGCACGCAGGTGAACATATAGACGAACAGGGCGCCCGCCACCGCGCCCGTCACGAGCGCGCCGAGCGGATGCACGACGTCCGAGCCCGCACACACGGCCACGAGCCCCGCGAGCGGCCCGTTGTAGGTGAAGCCCGGATCGTTGCGGCCCGCGAACCAGGCTGCGAGCGTGCCGCCCACCATCGCCATGAGCGAGTTGACGGCGACGAGACCGCTGATCTTGTCGATGGTCTGCGCGCTCATCACGTTAAAGCCGAACCAGCCCACCGCGAGCACCCACGCGCCGAGCGCGAGAAACGGAATGTTCGAGGGCGGGTGCGCGGCGATGCGGCCGTCGCGCGTATAGCGGCCGTGGCGCGGCCCGAGCAGCAGCACGGCCGGCAGCGCGATCCAGCCGCCGAACGCGTGGACGACCACGGAGCCCGCGAAGTCATGGAACGGCACGCCGAACACGTGCGTCATCGCATCTTCGAAACCGAGGCGGTTGTTCCACACCATGCCCTCGAAAAACGGGTAGATGAAGCCGACGATCACGAAGGTCGCGAACAGTTGCGGATTGAACTTCGAGCGCTCCGCTATGCCGCCCGACACGATGGCCGGAATCGCCGCCGCGAAGGTGAGCAGGAAGAAGAAGCGCACGAGTGCATAGCCGTTGTGCTCGGCGAGCACGTCGGCGTGCGAGAAGAACTGCACGCCGTAGGCGAGCGTATAGCCGATGAAGAAGTAGGCGATCGTCGAAATCGAGAAATCGACGAGGATTTTGACGAGCGCATTGACCTGATTCTTCTTGCGCACGGTGCCGAGTTCGAGAAACGCGAACCCTGCGTGCATGGCGAGCACCATGGCGGCGCCTAGCAGCAGAAATAGCGTGTCGGTGCCGGTCTTGAGATTGTCCATCTGACGTACCCAGTTTGCCCAAAATGGGCGCATACACAGCAAGATGCGGGCCAGCTTCAGCGCCAAACTGGTGAATTCGCGGTCGCAACGGGCGTCAAGCCGGTGCGGCCGTGCACCGATGCGGGAAAAATATGCACGCCGGGGGCATTGAACCAGGTGCTGGAATTCAGGGCACATACCGCTTGTTTCGCACAATCTCAGGGCCTGCGCGCAAAGGTGGGGAAAGTGCGCGCCAGAATAGGGCGATTCATTCGATTTTCCTTTCCATATCAATAAATTGTCGGCAAATCGAAATCATCTGGCGTTTTCGTGGCCGGGCAAACTTCGGCGCTCTTGGGACTCACTTGGGACGCACATAGGGCGCAAACGCCGACATAATGGCCGGATTGCCACCCCTCGCACGTCCGGTCGCCCGGTACCCGCCACGCAATGCGCCTCACGACCAAAGGGCTTCTGCTGATCGCGATTCCCGCCGTATTCGAGCTGAGCTTGCTGTCGGCCATCGTGAAGGCCGAGGCCGACGCCGCCGCCGCGGAGCGCTGGGGTCAGCACAGCCAGTCCGTGCTGGCGCAGGCTTCGCGTGTGCTCGAACCGGTGCTGGTCGAGTCGGTCAAGCTGCGCGGCGCCGTGGCGGCCAACGACACGAATTACGCGACCCCCGTTTCGATGTGGATGGAGGTGGACCGCCGCATCGACCGGCTCGTCGATCTCGTCTCCGATAATCCCACGCAGGTCGAGCGCGCCGTGCAGATTCGCCATGCCGTGCAGAACTATCGCCAATGGTCGGACCGCGTGCAGGACCTCCTGCGCTCGGGCCGCCGTGCCGACCTCGCGGAGCGCTTTCGCGCGCTCATGGCTGCCGACGTGCTCGACCGCGTGCGCACGCAGATCGTCTCGTTCCAGACCGAGGAACGCCGCCTCGACGTGTTTCGGGTCTCCGCCGCCGAAGCGGCGCGCGCCCAGCAGCAGACGCTCGTGTTGACGGCCGTGCTCGGCTCGATCGTGCTGGTCGCACTTGCCGTCTGGCTCTTTACGCGCGGGGTGCGCGGGCGGCTCGATGCGCTTTCCGACAACGCGAACCGGCTGGCCGCAAACGAGCCGCTTGCCCCGCTCACGGCGGGCAGCGACGAAATCGCCGAGCTCGACCTCACGTTGCACCAGATCAGCCAGCGCCTGATCGAAGCCGAGCGGCTGCGCCTCGGTTTTCAGGCCGACCTTGCGCGGCGCGCGGACCAGCTTGCGCGCATCAACGAAAACCTGCGCCAGCAGACTCAGGAAAACGAGATGTTCATCCACGGCGTGTCGCACGATCTGCGCGCGCCGCTCGTGAACCTGCAGGGCTTCTCGCGCGAACTCAATCATGCGTGCGACGACCTGCGCAAGCGCATCGCGAAGTCGTCGCTCGCACCGCAGGCACGCGCGCGCATCGAGCGGACCATCGACGAGGACATCGGCGAGGCGTTGCGCTATCTGCAAACGGCCGTGCTGCGCGCGTCGCACATCATCGACGCGCTGCTGCGGCTCGCCCGCGTGGGACGCGTGGAATACCGCCGGCAGCGCGTGAGCGTGCAGGAGCTGGTGCAGCGCGTGGTCGATGCGATGCACGCCTCGATCCGCGCGCGCGGCGCGCAGGTGAGCGTGCAGACACTGCCCGATGTCTGGGGTGACCCTACGGCGCTGGAGCAGGTGTTCGCAAACCTGATCGGCAATGCGCTCAACTATCTCGATCCGGCGCGCGACGGGCGCGTCGAGATCGGCACCGCGCATGCGCCGCCGGGCGTCGAGTCACTGCAGATTTTCTATGTGCGCGACAACGGACTCGGTATTCCCGAGGTGGGCTTGCCGCGGCTCTTTCAGGCGTTCCAGCGCATGCACGGCAATGTTGCGCCGGGCGAGGGCATTGGGCTTGCGCTCGTGCGCCGCGTGGTGGAGCGGCATGGCGGGCGCGTGTGGGTGGAGTCGACGGAAGGCGAGGGTACGACGTTTTATCTGACGCTGCCCGACGCGCTTGCCGTCGCGCCGCCACTGCCCGGCGACGCGGAACAGATCATCAGCGCACTCGAGCGCGCCGAGCGTTCGGAAGGGGCGCTGGGTGGCGTTGGAGGCTATGGCGCGAGCGATAACGCGGGTGGGGCTAATGCGAAAGGTGGCATTCGAAACGAATTGCGCACGGCGCCGGGAGCAGCGTTGCGACCGCCCGCAGGCGCTTAGATACCGTAGGCGCTTGCTATGCGCTCAGCACGTGCCGAAGATGCGGCGTGGCTTGAGCAGGCGGCTCGCGCGAAACGACCAGAGGGAACCCACGGCCGCGAGCGCCAGCGCCGCGGCCAGCATCGTGTGAGGACTGACGACGATGCCGAACGGCACGCTGAGCGGCAAGACGAAGCTGCGGTCGAGCATGAGCAGCGCGGCCCACAGCGCAAACGCCCCCTGCAGGAGCAGACGGGTGCCGTGCACGTGGCGCGCCCGGTCGGTCAAGCTGCCTTTGCGGCCGCCGTGCCTGCAAAAAAAGAGGATCGCCGCCAGGGCGATCGCGAGTATCACTAGCCAGTCCGTCAGATCCACGACACGCACTCCGTACTCCAGAATAACTGGCGGTTATTCTGGCCAGCGGCACGGTGCGGTGAAATCAGACCAGTCTGAATTGGCGGTCGGCGCGCGCCGCGCCTCGTGAAAGGCGGGCGCGACGCGCGAGCGGATCAGCGCTCGGTCAAAGCTCGATCAAGGCTCGATCAAGGCTCGATGCGCGTACCGAGGAGCGCGAGGAACTGGCGCAGCCATTCGGGATGGGCGGGCCAAGCCGGCGCGGTGACAAAGGGGGCGTCCGTCACCGCGCTGTCGATGGCGATCTCGGCATACTCGCCGCCCGCGAGCCGCACCTCGGGCGCGCAGGCCGGGTAAGCGGAAATGCGCTTGCCGCGGATCACCTCGGCCGCGGCGAGCAGCTGGGCCGCATGGCAGATCGCCGCGATCGGCTTGTTCGAGTGGGCGAAGTGACGCACCATCTCGATGACCTTCGGGTCGAGGCGCAGGTATTCGGGTGCACGCCCCCCAGCGATGGCGAGGGCGTCGTAGCTGGCGGCGTCGATTTCGTCGAAGGTCGCGTTGAGCGCGAACTGGTGCCCCGGCTTTTCGGTATAGGTCTGGTCACCCTCGAAATCGTGGATCGCGGTCTTGATGCGCTCGCCGGCCTTCTTGCCTGGGCACACGGCGTCGACGCGGTGCCCGACGGCCTGCAGCGCCTGAAACGGCACCATCGTTTCATAGTCTTCGGCAAAATCGCCGGTGAGGAACAGGATCTTCTTGACGGCCATCGTTTGTCTCCAGAGGTGGACGGTGGAACAGATCGTGCGCGAGGGCAGTCTACTCCATCATGTTTGACGATTTCACAAAGCATGGCGATGCGCGGCACCTTCAGCCATCCATCGACTGGCGGCGCTACGCGCCGGGCCGCGACGCGCCCGCGCTCGCCGCGCTGTTTCGCGCGTCCGTGACCACGCTTGCGGCCACGCGCTACGACGCGGCGCAGCGCGTGGCGTGGGCCGCGACGGCGGACGACCTTGCGGACTTCGACGCGCGCCTCGCGCGCGGCGTAACGCTGGTGGCGCAGTGTGACTCAGCGGCTGTTGCGTTCGGGCAGCTCTTTCCGCTCGATCATGTCGAGATGCTCTACGTCGCGCCGGCGTGGTCGCGCCGCGGGCTCGCGACGGCGTTGCTGGCGCGGCTCGAGGCGCTCGCGCGCGAGGCGCGCTCGACGGTGTTGAGCGCCGACGCGAGCGCGGTGTCGCGGCCTGTTTTCGAGCGCGCAGGTTTTTCGTTGATTTCGTCAGAATCGGTGTGGCGCGACGGCGTATCATTGCCGCGTTTTCATCTATGCAAGCCGCTTCATGCGGCGAATTTTTCAGGATGACCATGTTTTCGAAGGTTTCGACGCAAAGGCTGACGCTTGCCTCCCTGCTCGTGTGCGCGGCGCTCGCCGCGGGCTGTAACAAGCAGGACGCTTCCACGCCCGATCTGAGCAAGCAGTCCGCCGACGCCGCGAAGCAGGCCGCGCAGGACGCCGCGAACCAGGCTGCGCAGCAGGCGGCGCAAGCGCTCGGCAAGGCTGCGAGCTACGTGAACCAGCAACTCGGTGCGGCGCAGCAGAAGCTCGACTCGGCGGCGTCGCAAGGTCAGCAGGCGAGCGCATCCACGGCCGAGCTGGCTTCCGCGGCGCAGGGCCAGTTGCGCGGCGCGGCTAGCACGGCGCAAGCCTTGCTCGGGCAGGCCGCCGCGACCACCGGCACCGGCTTGACGAATGCGGGGCACTCGTTGCAACGCTGGGCGAGCAACGCCGCCGAGGCCGCATCGGCGCCGGGGCAGGCATCGGATGCCGCGAAGTAAGGCCGCAGCCCTGCACGCTGCGGCTGTCCGGTTGACGCTACGGATTAATGTAATTATGATGGTTACACTTTTTGGTGCGCGTGGTCCGCTACCGGGCTTAGATGCGTTCGCGCGCCGCTCAGCAGTGGCAGGTTCGCCGTGAATACGAGTAGCCGTTTCGCCTTCGCCGTGCATGTGCTCGCGCTGCTTGCGCAGCAAGAGGGCGTGCCGTTGTCGTCGGAAATCATTGCGGGCAGCGTGAACACGAATCCCGCGCTCATTCGCAGGCTCCTGTCGATGCTTGCCAGCGCGGGCCTCACGGCGTCGCAACTGGGCGCGGGCGGTGGCGCGCTGCTCGCACGCGAGCCGCAGGCGATCACGCTGCTCGACGTCTACCATGCGGTCGACGACGCGCAGTTGTTCGCCATGCACCGCGAGGAGCCGAACCCGGCTTGCCTTGTCGGGCGCCATATTCAGCAGACGTTGCGCGGCGTGATCGACGACGCACAACGGGCCATGGAGGCGTCGCTCGCCACCCGCACGCTGGCGGACGTCGTCGACGATATGACGCGCAGCGAGCGCAAGCTCGAACGCGCGCGGGCACGGCGGGCATGAGCGGGCTTTAGCGCGTGGCGCGCTGCCAGATTCACCAGCGGGGCATTGCCCCGTTTTTTCACCCCTTAAATGTAACTTTGTTAGTTACATAAATACGGAAAACAGGAGTCAGTTCATGAGCAAGACGCTGAAAATCGCCCTCTTTGGCGCAACGGGCATGGTCGGTTCGCGCATCGCCGCCGAAGCGGCGCGCCGCGGCCACCAGGTGAGCGCGCTGGTGCGCCAGCCCGAGCGTGTGGCAGCCGCGCCGAACGTTCACGCTGCGAAGGCCGATCTGCTCGACGCGGCGAGCGTCGCCGCGGCCGTGCGCGGCCATGACGTGGTCGCAAGCGCCTACGCGCCGCCCAAAGAGCAGCTCGGCGATCTGCTGCTCGCGAGCCGGGCTCTCGTCGACGGCGTGCGCGCGGCGGGCCTCAAGCGTCTCGTGGTGGTGGGCGGCGCCGGCTCGCTGGAAGTGGCGCCGGGCAAGCAGCTTGTCGATACCGAAGGCTTCCCGGACGCCTACAAGGCGATCGCGCTCGCCCACCGCGAGGCGTTCGACTACTACCGCACGGTGAGCGACATCGACTGGACGTTCTTCGCGCCGGCCGCCATCATCGCCCCCGGCGAGCGCACGGGCACGTTCCGCACGGGCGCCGGCACGCTGATCGCCGATGCGAAGGGTGAAAGCCGGATCTCGGCTGAGGATTACGCAATCGCCTTCGTCGACGAGCTGGAGCAGGGCCGCTTCATTCGTCAGATCGCAACGGTGGCCTACTGAGGCGCGAAGCGGCGCGACCTTCGCGCCGGCAAACTCGCTGACAAACTGTTACGCACGCGCGAGGCGCGGTCAGGCGGAGTGCGGCTAAACTGGAACGTCCTGTTTTTGACCCTCCGCCATGAATCCCTGCATCGGACGCGATGGCGCGGGCGCCGGGCCGTCGCGCGTGCGCTTCGGTGCGGCGGATCGTGCACTACTTTCGCGCGCCGCGTCGACGCGCCCATCCGTGCGCGGTTGCCTTCGCGCGCTGATGCTCCTCGCGTGCCTCGCGGCGTGCCTGGCTATGCCGATGCGGGCCGCCGCCCAGGCGGCTGCGGCGCCTGTGCTGCCCGTGCTCAAGAGCATCATCACCGGCGCGCCGGCCGCGGCCTCGGGCGCGTCGGCAGCCGAAGCGGCTTCGGCGCCTTCGCCGGCAAGCCAGGCCGAGTTCACGCGCTCGCTCGACAGCGTCATCGCCACGCTCGACAACGAGCGCCAGCGCACCGCGCTCCTCAACCAGCTCAAGAAACTACGCAGCGCGTCGGAAAACGTGGCGCCCGCGCCCGCTTCGGGCGCGGCGGCGACCTCGGGGCTGCTGGGCGCGATCGCCTCGGGTCTGGCCTCGGTGGAGGCGGACGCGCGCCGCGGCCGCAGTCCGTTTCACTACTGGGCAGGGCGCTTCAGGGCAGCCGGCATCGAGCTGTATGACATCGCTTCGGGCGGAGCGGGGCAAAGCCTTGGCCGCGTCGTGTTCGATCTGTTCGCCATGCTGGCCGGATGGGGCGCTTGCGCGGCCGTGCTGCGCTGGATCGAGCGGCGCCTGCTTAGGCGCTTCGATGTGGAAACCGGCCTGCGGCCCGATCCGCGCACGATCGATCTGCTGATTTTCGTCGTGCATCGCGCGGCGCCGTGGATCGTGGCGTTCGTCGGCGCGCTCGTGGTCGAGCGCTCGATGCCGGACGCGCTCGGGCGCACGCTCGCCCTCGTGATCGCCTACGCGATCGTCGCGGGCGCGGTGTTCTCGTCGATCTGCCTGATCATGTTTTCGCTGTTTGGCTCGGGGCACCGGCGCGCGGCCGTGCGCGTTCTGATTGCGCGCTCGCGGCGGCTGCTCTTCGCAATCGGCGTGCTGGCCGCACTCGGCGACGCCGCGACCAATTTCGAGGTCGCGCGCCAACTGGGCGTGAACCTGGCCGCGCTCGTGAGCACCGCGGCGAACATGGTGGCCGCGGCGCTGACGGTCGTATTCGCTATCGCTTTCCGGCGCCCGGTCGCGCATCTGATCCGCAACCGCAGCTATACGCTGCGCCACGGACACAAGGCGCTTACCGAAGTCCTGGACGTGCTCGCTTCGCTCTGGCAACTGCCGATGCTGCTGCTCGCGGGCGCTTCGATCGTCGCCACCTTCGGCGGCATCGGCAGCCGCGACGACGTGCTGCAGATCTCCGTAGTCTCCGCGCTCCTGCTCGTGCTCGCCTTCTTCCTCTCGGCCGTCGTGCTGCGCATTACGCGCCCGAACCCGGCGCGCGTGCGGCGGCGCTCGCCGTATCTGCGCCGCCTGCTGCGCTTCGCCGGCACGCTGCTCGTCGTGTTCATCTGGTTCGCGTATTTCGAGTCGTGCGCGCGGCTCTGGGACATCTCGCTTGCCGCCATCATCGAGGCGAGCGTGGCCGCGCGCGGCATCGCGCATGCCATTTTCGCGATCGTGTCGACGGTGTTTCTCTCGTGGCTCGTCTGGATCACGGTCGATACCGCGATTCTCGAAGCGCTCAACCCGACCGGCCCGCGCACCAAGGGCCGCGCGCCCAGCACGCGCGCGCGCACCATGCTGCCGCTCGTGCGCAACGCCGTGCTCGTGACGATTCTCACCATCACCGGCATCGTTACCGCGGCGAATCTCGGCATCAACGTGACGCCGCTGCTCGCCGGTGCGGGTGTGATCGGGCTTGCCATCGGCTTTGGCGCGCAGTCGCTCGTGGCCGATCTCATCACAGGGCTCTTCATCATCATCGAGGAGACGATCTCGGTGGGCGACTGGATCGACATCGACAACGGCCATGCGGGCACGGTCGAGCATCTGTCGATCCGCACCGTGCGGCTGCGCGACGGGCAGGGCGCGATCCACGCCATTCCGTTCTCGCAAATCAAGATCGTGAAGAACCTCTCGCGCGATTTCGCGTTTGCGGTATTCGAAGTGCGCGTGCCGTTCTCGGTCGATCTCGATACGGTCACCCGCATGATTCGCGAGACCGGCGCCGAACTCGTGGCCGACTTCCGCTATCGCCGCGAGATTCTCGGGCCCGTGGAGGTGTGGGGCCTCGACCGCTTCGACCCGAACTGGATGGTCGTGAAAGGCCAGATCAAGACGCGGCCGTTGCAACAGTGGAGCGTGGCGCGTGCGTTCAATGCGCGTCTGAAGCGCCACATGGACGAAGCGGGCATCGAGATGCCGGTGCCGCAGATGCAGGTGCACATGTCCTCCCGCAGCGGCGATGTCGAGGAGCCGCGTGTTGAGCCGCACGACGCGGCGCACGATCATCCGCATGCGCCTGGCGCACGCGCGGTTGGCGGCGCGGCGCGCGACGCCTCGCACGAGCCGCGGCCCGCGCCGCCGCCGACCGCGGGCCCCGAGGGCGCGCCGCCGCAGATTCCCACGGCCGGCGGCCGCGGCTGAGCTTCAGCGCCGCTCGGGCCAACTCAAATCACCTTGGCGCGCCGCAGTTGCGCGAGCGCTTCGGCGCTCAGCCCCAATGCGCCATAGACCGCCTCGTTGTGCTCGCCGAGCGCCGGGCCGCTGCGCGGCACACCGGCAGGCCGGCCCTTCACGCGCGGCACCACGCACGGCGCCGGCACCGAACCGAGATCCGCGTCAGGCAGGCGGATGATCGTCTCGCGCGCAATGAAATGCGGGTCCGCGGCAATGTCGTCGATGGTGTAGATCTTCGTGTGCGGCACGCCTGCTTCGCTCAGACGGTTGGTTAGCAATGCGAAGGGACGTGCCGCGAATGCCTTCTCGAGACGCGCGTCGAGTTCTGCCGCATGCGCAACGCGGTTCACGTTGTCGACGAAACGCGCATCGTCGGGCACGTCGTGAAGCTCTAGCGCCGCGCACAGCCGCCGGAAGATCGGTTGCGACGACGCCACGAGCGAGAACCTCACACCGTCGGCGCTGCGATACATGTTTGAGGGCGCGGTATAGGTCGCGCGGTTGCCATGGTGGCCGCGCACGAGGCCAAGCTGTTCGCGCTCCACGGCGAGCGGCTCCAGCATGCGAAAGAGCGCCTCGGTGGCCGAGAGATCGATTTCCACGCCGTGCGCCGCCGGGTCCGAGCGCATGCGCACCATCTCCGCGGCAATCGAAAAGGCGGCGAAGAGGCCCGCGACCGTGTCGCCCATCGGGAAATTCATGTGCAGCGGCGCGCCGTTCGTTTCGCCGGTCAGTTGCGTGAGGCCGCTCATGGCTTCGAAGATGCGCGCGAAGCCGCCGCGTTGACGGTACGGCCCGGTCTGTCCGAAGCCGGTCAGGCGCAGCACGACCAGGCGTGGATTGGCTGCGTGCAGGGTCTCGAAGTCGAGTCCCCATTCCTCCAGTTTGCCCGCGCGGAAGTTCTCGACGAGGACGTCCGCCTGTGCCGCGAGCCGCAGCAGCAGCGCGCGCCCCTCGGCCTTGCGCACATCGAGCGTGATGCCGCGCTTGCCGCGGTTCGTCACTTTCCAGTAGAGCGAAATATCGTCCTTGACGGGCTGTAGCTTGCGCAGCGCGTCGCTGCCGTCGGGCAGTTCGATTTTCGTGACATCGGCGCCGAGATCGGCGCACAGCGTGGCGCCGAACGGACCGGCCACGACTGTCGAGAGGTCGAGAATGCGCACGCCGGCGAGGGGGCCCTGTTGGCCTTGTGGCGTGCCTTCCGGTGCGCCAGTGGCGGTGGCGAGAGTGCTGTTCGCGAGCATCGTGTCTCCTCGTGCCGAGTGGGAATGGTCTGCCCGCAACACTAGGCGAGAGCGCCGGTTCCGTTCAACTGGCGTACCGCAGAGCGAAACACTATGCTGAATTTCTTGACCCCCGGAAGGCGTTTATCGACCATGAGTTCGTCACATTCCAAACCGTCTCGCCGCCAGACTCCGCCGATGCAATCGCCCACGTCATCCGTCACCGAAAGCCGCGCCGCGCCCCCCAGCAGCGCGCGGCGCCGCGCGAGCCGGCCCGACGCCGCTCACGTGCGTGGCGAGGGCGGCGCGCACATGCCACACGCTGGTGAGCCGCTTTTGCCCGCGCCGCCCGACGCCGAATCGACCGATCGCCAGTTCGCGATCAACCTCGCGCGCGGCCTGCAGGTGCTGCGCGCGTTCACGCCGGCCGAGCCGATGCTTGGCAACCGCGAACTGGCCGACCGCACAGGGCTGCCCAAGGCCACCATCTCGCGGCTCACTTATACGCTGACGCTGCTCGGTTACTTGAACCGCAGCGAAAAGTACCAGCGCTACCGGCTCGGCGCGGGCGTGCTGACACTGGGCTATCCGATGCTCGCCGCCATGCAGATTCGGCAGATCGCGCGGCCATACATGGAAAAGCTCGCGCGCGAAACGCGCTGCTCCGTGAACCTCGGCATGCGCGACCGCCTCAGCGTGGTGTATGTCGATAGCTGCCGCCCGGGCCGCGACAACAGCGCGCAACCCGACATCGGCAGCACGCGGCCGCTCCTGGCCACCTCGATCGGGCGCGCGCTCCTGATCGCCGAAAGCGCGAAGGAGCGCCAGGCTGTGCTGAACCGCCTGCGCCTCGACGACCCCGAACGCTATGCGGCCGACCAGCCGCAGTGGGAAGCCGACCAGGCTGCCTTCGCGTCGCGCGGCTACACGCTGAGCCGCGGCGACTGGATTCGCGATATCCATGCGATCGCTGTGCCGGTGCGCCAGCCGCCCGACGACGAACGCATCGCGCTCAATTGCACGATCGTGAACCGCCGTCTCGCCGACGACTGGATCGAGCGCACGGTCGCGCCACTGCTGCTTGAGGCGGCGCTGCGCATCGAGCGAGCGTGCGGCGTGACGGACGCGAGCGCGGCGGCGGGAGCGCCCTGATACCGAACCGCTAACGAACTCAACTCAAACTGGATGGAGACACGATGATTCGCGACGCCGCACGCCTGAACCGCCTGCTCACGCAGCTTTATGGCTTCGTGCAGGAAGAGTGCATTCCGCTCGAGGCGCAGATAGACCGTACCGACGTACTGCCCGAAGCGCTCGTCGCGCGCATGCGCGAACTGGGTCTTTTTGGCCATAGCATTCCCGAGGCATACGGCGGCGCGGGCCTCACGACGGAAGAACTCGCGTGCGTGAACATGGTGGTTTCCCAGGCCGCGCCGACCTTCCGCGCGCGCTTCGGTGGCAATACCGGCATTGGTTCCGAGGCGCTCATCGCGGACGGCACCGTAGAGCAGAAGCGGCACTACCTGCCGCGCCTCGCGAGCGGCGAGATCACGGGCTGTTTCGCGCTGACCGAGCCCGACGCGGGCTCCGACGCCACCGCGCTCACCACCACGGCGCGCCGCGACGGCGACGACTACGTGCTCGATGGCAGCAAGCGCTACATCACGAATGCCCCGATCGCCGATCTGTTCACCGTGTTCGCACGCACGAATCCGGACGATCCCGGAGCAGGCGGAATATCGGCATTCCTGATCGAACGCGGTACGCCAGGGCTGACGACCTCCGAGGGCTATCGGATGATGGGGCAGCGGGGTTCTCCGGTGGGCGAAGTGCATTTGCAGAACTGCCGCGTGAGTGCATCGGCGGTGCTTGGCGGCGAGCCCGGGCGCGGCTTCAAGAGCGCAATGAAGGCGCTCAACAAGCAGCGCATCAACCTGGCGGGGCTGTGCGTGGGGCCGGCGATCCGCCTGCTCGATGAGATGCTTGCGCATGCGAAGGCGCGCGAACAGTTCGGCAAGCCGATCGCCGAATTCCAGCTGGTGCAGCAACTCATCGCGCAAAGCAACACCGATATTCACGCGGCGCGCGCACTCGTGCTTCAGACGGCCCGCGCACGGGACCGTGGCGAGGACGTGACGATGGCGGCTTCCATGTGCAAGCTGTTTGCATCGGAGATGTGCGGACGTGTGGCCGATCGTGCGGTGCAGGTTTATGGTGGCGCGGGTTACATCGCCGAAAACCCCGTCGAGCGTCTCTACCGCGATGTGCGCCTGTTCCGGCTCTACGAGGGCACGTCACAAATCCACGAGATCAACATCGCGAAGCAGACGCTGCGCGCGCCGCTGCACGACGTGCGCCATCACCAGCTGCATCAGAGCGCCGAATAAGCGCGGCGCAACGAGCCCCACGGGAGACGCCTTATGGTCCGACTCGGTCCCACTGCCATTTGCCGCGCACTCGGCGCGCGCTATCCGGTCTTCGGTTTCTCGCATTCGCCCGACGTGATCGTCGCGCTCGCCGAAGCCGGCGGCTTTGGCGTGCTCGGTCTCGCGCGCGAGATGCCGGACGACATTGCGCCGATCATCGCCCAGGTCGAGCGAAGACTCGCAGGCAAGCCGTACGGCATCGACCTGATGCTGCCCGCCGGTGTGCCTGAACATGCCGATATCGGTAACGTGCGCGCTGCGCTGCCACCTGCGCACATCGAATTCGTCGCGGCATTGCGCAAGCGCTTCGGGCTCGACGCCCCCACACGGCCGAGCTTCTTCACGACGCAGGTGCGCAGCGAGGCGCTTTTCAACGCGCAGATCGAAGCCGTGCTCGCTTCGAAGGCGTGCGCCGTGGCGACGGCAATCGGCATCCGGCCCGAACTGATCTCCCGCGCGAAAGCCGCGGGCAAGTACACGATCTCGCTCGTCGGCTCGCCGCGCCATGCGCAGAAGGCGCTCGCGCTCGGTGTCGATGCGCTCGTCGCGCAGGGCGCGGACGCGGGCGGTCACACCGGCCCGATCGGCACCTTCTCGCTCGTGCCGCAAATCGTCGCCGTGGCGGCGGGGCGGCCCGTGCTCGCCGCAGGCGGCATCGGCACCGGCGCGCAGGTGGCGGCCTCGCTCGCAATGGGCGCGCAAGGGGCGTGGCTCGGCACGCTGTGGCTCGCCGCGAGAGAGAACCACACGCCGCCCGCGCTGCTGCAACGTCTCATCGAAGCGAGGAGCGACGACACGCTCGTCACGCGCGCGCACAGCGGCAAGCCGTGCCGCGTCGTGCGCAGCGCCTGGATCGACGCGTGGCAGGCGAGCGACGCGCCCGCGCCGCTGCCCATGCCGCAGCAGCAGGCGCTCACGGGCGGCGACTTCAGCGCGATGCACGAGTACGACCGCGCGGATCTGATCTACGAGGCGGCGGGACAAAGCGTCTTTGCAATCGATGCGCCCACAACGGTCGCCGCGCAAATGTCGACGCTGATCGCGGATGCAAACGCGGCGCTTGCGGCGCTAGAAGCGGCGATGGCCGATTGAAGCAACAGTGTTCATATAAAAAGATGGCACGGAGACGACAATGAATGCAAAGGCATCAGGCGGATCGATACGCGCGTGGCTGATCGTCGCCATGCTGTTCCTGTTCATGGTGATCAATTTCGCCGACAAAGCGGTGTTTGGCCTGGCGGCCGTACCGATGATGCGCGACCTGAATCTCAGTCCGCGCGAATTCGGGCTGGTCGGCAGCAGTTTTTTCCTGCTGTTCTCGCTCTCGGGCATCGGCTTCGGGTTCGTCGCGAACCGCGTGCAGAGCAAATGGCTGCTCGCGCTGCTGGCGGTGGTGTGGAGCGCGGTCCAGTTTCCGCTCGTGACCGCGAGCGTGACGCTGCCTATGCTGATTGCCTCGCGCGTGCTGCTCGGTGTTGGCGAGGGCCCGGCGTTTCCGCTCGCGCAGCACGCCTGCTACAAGTGGTTCGACAATGCGCACCGCAATGTGCCTAACACCATCGTGCAGCAGGGCGCGAGCGCGGGCCTCATGCTCGCGGGGCCGATCCTTTCGTATCTCATCGTGCGCTACGACTGGCACATGGCGTTCTTCGCGCTGGGGATCGTCGGCCTGGTGTGGACGGCGCTGTGGCTCGTGATCGGGCGCGACGGCCCGGTGGGCGTGGCGAGCCATGCAGCGGGCGTGGCGCACGATGGCGCGGGCGAAACGATCGCCTATCGCCATCTGCTGCTGAACCGCACGTTCATGGGCGTGCTCTTCATTTACTTCGTCGAGTACGCCGTCATTTCGCTCGCGTTCACGTGGTTTCCGGTTTATCTGCGGCTGGGTCTGGGCTACGCGCCCATCGTGACGGGGTGGCTCTTTTCCGGCATCGTCGGCTCGTTCATTCCCGTGACGCTGCTGCTCGCGTGGGTCTCGCAGCGGCTCATTCGCAAGGGTGTCAGTTCGCGTTTCGCGCGCGGCGCGATGGTGAGCGGCTTCGCCATGCTCGGCGGCGTGCTGTTCCTCGCGACATCGAGCGGCCTGAGTCCCGCGCTCAAGGTGGCCTGCCTCGCGATAGGCGGCGCGCTGAGCCAGCTCGTCTTTTCGTTCGGACCGCTGATGATCAGCGATATCGTCTCGGTCAGGCAACGCGGCGCGCTGCTCGGCATCAACAGCTCGATCGGCACGCTCGCCGGCCTGATCGCGCCGGCGCTGATGGGCGGCATCGTGCAGGCCAATCATGGCAATCCGGCGCTCGGCTACGAGCACGGCTTTATCGTGGTGGGTGCGCTGCTGCTCGCGAGCGGCGCGCTCGGTCTCGTACTGCTGAACCCGGAACAATCGCGCCAGCGCATTTTCGAAGCGGCCCGGCGCGATGCGGCGCAGTCCCCGGTCAACGAGGGCGCGCAGCCGCGCACGATGGCGCCCTCGATGGATATGGGGCGCTCGCCTTAACGCGCGAGCGCGGTTTCACACGCGAGCGGCAGCACGTCGTTGACCTGCGTGGCGATATGCTCGGCCGCGACGCCGTAGACATGCAGCGAAACGGCCTGTGCAGCGCTGCCGTTGGACAGCCGGTGGATGCTGGTGCGTCCGCGCCCGCCGAACGAGACCGCTCCACTTGCGCGCGGATGCGAGCGAACCACGTCGGCGCCCTGGCGCACATCGTCCCACTTGTAGAGGGTTTCGGTCAGCGTGCCGTCGAGCACGGCGTAGCCGCACCAGGTGTGATGCGCGTGGATCGGGCTTGCCTGGCCCGGCTGCCAGACGAGCGCCGCCACCGTGTAGCGGCCACGGCTGTCCGTTGCGATGAGATGACGCCGGTACTTGTCGGCGCTGCCTTCGCGCTGCGCGCTCGTGACGAGCGCCGGGTCGGCGAGCGCAAGCGTGAGCGCCGCGCGCATGCCGAGCGCGAAGCGCGCGCAGCGCGACGGGTCGGCGGGCGTGGCGCAGGCGTCGAAGGCCGCGTCGAGCGCGGCGGTGAAGCGCGCGACGGCCGCGGCGTGCTGCTCCGCGGTGTGGAAGGCGCTCAGCAGGGCGAATTCGGCAGGGGCGTTCATGGCGTGTTTTTCCTCCGTTTCCTATAGGAAGATTTATAGCCGGTCGCGCCTAGAAAGAGTTTTCCTATTTTTCCCTCGTTTACCCATCGTGTAGAATAAATTTCTACACTTCGGGGAGTGCGGAAATGGATCTCATCGACAGAAAGCTGGTTGAGCTGCTGCAGCAGGACGCGACCATGCCGGTCGCCGAATTGGCGCAGCGCGTCAATCTTTCGCAAACGCCGTGCTGGAAGCGCGTTCAGCGCCTGAAGGAAACGGGCGTGATCCGCGCGCAGGTCGCCCTGTGCGACCCGCGCAAGCTCGGCGTGGGGACGACGGTGTTCGTCGCCGTGCGCACCAACCAGCACACCGAGGCGTGGGCGCAGACCTTCACGCGCGCCGTGCAGGAGATTCCCGAGATCGTCGAGGCGTATCGCATGAGCGGGGAGACCGACTACCTGCTGCGCATCGTGGTGTCCGATATCGACGATTTCGACCGCGTGTACAAGCAGCTCATTCGCGCCGTGCCGCTATTCGATGTGAGTTCGAGCTTCGCGATGGAGCAGCTCAAGTACTCGACGGCGCTGCCTGTGCGCAGTGGGGCGTAGCGGTTAATCGCGGCGCGCAATGCCTCGTGGCGCAAGCCGACTGCAAGGCATGGCGGCGTAGAATGCCCGTTGCCGTCATCCAATTCCAATTCGAGGCTGGGCACGACCGATGAACGAACCGCGCAAGAAAAACCCCACCTTTGGCGTTGCCGTGTTCATCGTGGCGGTGGTCGTGTTCGTGATCGGCACCGTGCTGTTCAATGCGCTGAAAAGCAAGCGCGAGTACGAAGAGACCATGGGCGCCAGCGCGGCCCATGCTTCCGCCAGCACGGCCGCTTCGCAAGCCAGCGGCTCGACGCAGTGACGCGCCGGGCCGATCGCTTGTTATTCCTCGGGTAGCCGGATAATGCTCGCGTCCCGGCGAATGAGCCAGGACGCCGCGATCATCTGCTTGCATTGATGCGCGAGTAGCTTGAGCTCCTGCGCGAGTTCCGCCGTGGCGCCAAGCGAGCGCTCGGCTTCCACCACCATCGTGTCGAGCTCGCGCGTGAGCTGCTTCGTGATGTCGGTTTGATCGAGGGGCGCGGGCGTGCCCGCCTCGGCGGCGACGAGGTTTTCGCGCACGCATGAAAGCGCGCGCTCGAGCGCATCGAGTTTGACCTCTGGCTGGTCGGGGCGCGCCGTGCTGCGCAGCAGCGGGGCGGTGGCCGTGATCTGCGAGGCGAGCACGTGGCTGCGCACGAGCAGGTCGTTGAGCTCGGGCACGAACTTCTGCGCGGCCTTCGGTTCGAGCATCATGCGCTGGAACGCCTGGCCGAGATTCGCAAACGCCACATGCACGTTCTTGCGCGCGAGCCGGTAGCGGAAGTCGCGTGCGAGCGACGGGGTTGCCGCGGCTGCGCTCGAAGTGGTTTGTGCGGACTGCGCAGTGGCCTTCGCGCCCACGGCCGACACCGGCGAGCCGGCAGCGGCGGTAGGCGAATCGCCGACGGTCGCGGCGGCGAGCGCTTCGTCAACGACACTCGCTGCGTTCGCAGAAGCGCTTGCCATGGCGCTCACGCCGCCCGAGTCCGCTGCAATCGTCATCGCAGGCGTGTCATAGGCCGACTTCTGGGCCGGCTTATGGGCCGACACGCGCGCGCCGGTATCGCTCACCGCGGCCCCCGCGAACGCCGGCTGCGGCGCACTGGTGCGCCCGCTCCACCACCAGCTTGCCTCGAGATAGCTGCGTGTCGCCGCGATCATGTCGTGCACGAGCTTGCCCATCAAGCGGTATTCCCAGTACGGGAACAGATGGCTCGCGGCAATGGCGATCATGCAGCCCACCACCGTGTCGATCGCGCGCTCGCCGATGATGCGCATGCTGCCCGGCGCGAGCAGGTGGAACATCAGCAGCACATAGGCCGACGTGAACACGACGCTCGCCGTGTAGTTGAAGAGCAGGAGGCTGTAGCTCATCACCATCGCCGCGAACATCGAGACGAGCAGCACGAGCGGCTGCTTCACGAGCAGGATCAGCGCAATGCTCGCGATACAGCCGATCAGCGTGCCGACGATACGCTGCGCGTTGCGCTGGCGCGTGAGCGAATAACCCGGCTTCAGAATGATGATGCTCGTCATCACGATCCAGTAGGCGTTGGTGAGCGGCAATAGCCGCCCGAGCCAGAACCCCACCGCCACGGCGATCGTCACGCGCAGCGCGTGGCGAAAGCTCGGCGAGGCCATCGTGAGATTCGAGAAAATCTGCAGCCAGGACACGCGACGGTTCGTGACGAAGCGTGCGAGCGCCTCGTCGACGCGCACCTCGGTCTCGGTCGTCGGCACTTCGCTCGCGAGGCTGCGGCGCATGCGGTCGATCAGGCGTGTGGCGCTCCAGATACGCCGGAACGAAGCCGAAATCGCCGCGTAGGCCTCCGGGTCGGTCGCGGCCAGGTCGCGCTTTTTCAGCAGCTCGAGCTCGTATTCGATGGCGCGCAGCTCGGCCTTCACGTTCACGCTCGCGCGCGGCGCTTCGTTTTGCAGCACCGCGAGGCCGATGTCTTCGAGATCGGCGGCGGCCTTGCGGATCAGGTCGCGGTAGAACACGAGCAGGTCCGAGCCGCCGAAGGTGTTGCGCACGAGCGGGTAGTCGGTGTGCGCGCCCACGAACAGCTCATGCAGATCGACCGTGTTGATGAACAGGTTGAAGTGCATGGCGCGCCGCGCATCGATCTTGCCGGCCCGGAGTTTGGGCAGATTGCGCAGCACGATGTCGCGCGCCGCGTCCTGGCGCTCGACGGCGGCGATCTGCTTCGCGACGAGGTTGCGGTAGCACTCGTCGAGATCGTTGTCGAGGTCGAAGAACTGGGCGCGCGCGAGCAGATAGTCGGCGCAGGCGAACACGCTTTCGGCGAGCGCCTGCTGCTCGATGCGATCGAGCATCAGATGGCTGATCAAGGTCGACCACGCCGTGTACCAGAGGCCGCCTAGCAGGATCCACAGCGCATTGACGAGCGCGAGGTGCGGCGTGAAGTGCTCTTCGAGCGTCATCACCATCATGAAGAGGGTGGCGAAGCTGATCTGCGGCCAGCGGTTGCCGTAGACCACGATCAGCGAAAGCACGAAGGTGAGCGGGACTACCGTGGCCCATAGCGCGATGGGACTGAAGGTGGCGAGGCCGGTCGCGTAAGCGGAGAGAAACCCGATCACGCTGCACGCGAGCATTTCGTTTCGCTTGTACTTCAGCGGCCCCGGCATGTCGACCACGCACGCGCCGAGCGCGCCGGTCGAGATGGTGAAGCCCAGCTCGCTCTTGTGAAAGACGAACAGGCACAGGACGGCCGGAAGCGAGATGCCGATCGCGATGCGCAGGCCGCCGTAAAAGTACTGGC
This sequence comes from Paraburkholderia sp. J7, assembly GCF_905220155.1. Taxonomy (NCBI): domain Bacteria; kingdom Pseudomonadati; phylum Pseudomonadota; class Betaproteobacteria; order Burkholderiales; family Burkholderiaceae; genus Paraburkholderia; species Paraburkholderia sp. J7. The sequence goes on from NZ_CAJMYZ010000020.1 coordinate 62,665, forward strand.
TATAGAGGAATTTCCTGATTTCTACGGAGTAGCGCATCGACTGCCGGGAAGTTCGAGAGCGGACGGTACGCCGCGGACTGTGGCGCTGAGTCTAACGTATTTCGGGCACGATCTGACCGCCGATGCGTGCCCGACCGGGTGTCATTCAGTCCACGCTCAGCGACGTTGCGTTCGTGGTCGCGGCGGCGTCGCCAAGCAGGCCGTGCGTGCCGTGAATGCGCCGCATGCGCGTGCGATACCAGAAGGTCCAGGCCATCAGGCCGCCGAACACGCCATAGCCGATGATCGGCGAGACGACGAGAAAGCGCTCGATTGGCCAGGTGGCGGCCAGATAAGTGCGCAGCGCGGAGTCGAGACACAGCCCGAAGCCCCAGATGAACGTAAGCAGGCGCATGGCAGCGACGAAGCTTGCGTTCTCGTTCCAGAGCTGTTCGAGCCGCGCGACGCCCTCGCGAGTCTCGCGCGCGACCGTCGCTCGCGTGAGATAGAACACGAGCGGGCGCTTCGCCAGTAGCGAGATCAGGAACGCGGCGCCGATTGCGCCTGAGGCGAGGCACTCGCGCATCAACAGAACACGCGGACTGCCGCCGAACGCCACGGCAAGGAGCGAGAGCACGATGCCGAGCAGTATGACGGCCGAGAGCGCATCCACGCGCCGAAAGCGCACGAGTTCGACGATGCTCCAGGCAAGTGGCGGCGCGGCCGAGGCAATGAGGCCGCCGACTTCGCCCCAGTGCGGCTCGGCGAGACGATAGGCGACCCAGGGAAGCAGCAGGTTGACCGCCAGTTCGGCGACGAATGCTGGACGCAGCTTCATGGGTTGCGTGCTCCTGAAGGTTCCGCGGAGGCAATGACGCCAGTATGGTTCATGCGCCGCGCGGCAGCAAACCGGCTGCTCAGGCGCCCGACGGGGTGGTTGCATGTCGCATGCCTGTGGCAGAGGCCTGGCGCTTGCGCTGGGTCCATGGCGCATACGTTGTGCGCTTGTGTCAACCTGGCCGCGCTGTGCGACACTGCCGCGTGTTCTCCTTCTCTCCGCCCATGACCGCACGCGCGCCCATCCCGTTGCAGGAAATCGAACTCGTCGCCGTTCGCGCACAGGGCGCGGGCGGCCAGAACGTGAACAAGGTGTCGAGTGCGATTCATCTGCGTTTCGACATCCGCGCCTCGTCGTTGCCCGAGGTGCTCAAGATGCGTCTGCTTGCGCTCGCCGACCGTCGGATCACGACTGAGGGCGTCGTGGTGATCAAGTCGCAGGAATACCGCACCCAGGAACAGAACCGGGTGGCTGCGCTCGCGCGCCTCGAGGAGCTGGTCGACAGCGTGAGCGTGACGCGCAAAGCACGCGTGGCGACGCGCCCCACGCGCGCCTCGAAGCTGCGCCGCCTCGACAGCAAGGCGCGCACCGGCGAGCTGAAGGCGGGGCGGCGGCGCGTATCCGAATAGCTGCCAGGACCACGCGGTGCTTTGCCGGTTCGCCACACATTAACCCCGCTCGCTCCAAGGCCGCTCGCGCGGCCCATGCTCGGGCGGAAAGTCCGCGCACAACACGTGCGTCGCGCCGCCATAGTCGAGCGCGATGGCGGCTGTGTAGCAGAGTTCACCGTCGTTGAGCGAGTAGTGCGGACCCATCACCGCGACCCGGCCGGGCGCGGCGAGCGCGCGCCGGAAGTACTCGCGGCGCGACCAGTTGCTGTCGGTGTCGGGATAGAAAGGCGCGAGGCGCGCAGGCGGCCCGACGCCGGGCATGGCAATCGAAGGCTCGTGCTGCTCGCCATGTTCGTCTGCGCTGAAGACGCGCTGCGCGTGGCTGCCGCCGTCGCCGAAAATGGCCTCGGCGGCCGCTTCGAGCGTTCCGCCGCCCGTGAGCACGCGCGCGCCGCACAGCATGGTGCGTGAGAGCGCGCCGAAATTGACCTGCTCGATGATCTCTGTGCTGCGCTGGTAGTCGGCGAAACGCCGCCACATCGACTGCGCCAGCGCGGCCGCGGCGGCGCCGGCATCCGGAATCGAAGCTTGCGGCTCGCCGAACCAGAAGCCCTGCACGAGATCGACATCGGCCTGCATCAATACCATGAGCTGCGACTCGGTCTCGACACCTTCTGCAAGCACCATCGTGCCGGCGTGATGAAGAATTGAGACGAGTTCCGAAATGAATGCCACATGACTCTCGCCGCGGGTCGCGCGCGTGACGAGCGAGCGGTCGAGCTTGACGATGTCGGGCCGATAGCGCCAGACGCGATCGAAATTGGAGAAACCCGCGCCGAAGTCGTCGAGCGCGACGAGGAAATCGCGTCGGCCGGCAGGCGGCCGTTCGTCGACGAAGGAGCTGTACTCGTCGCCGCCGCGCTGCTCGAGCACCTCGATCACCACGCGTTCGCGCGGGAAATCGAAGTGCCGGCACAAGCCGTCGATTGCGGCTTGCGCGGGGTCGGCGGCGCGTGCGCTGCGCGGCAGCGTGTTCAGGAAGATCCAGCCGGTCTCCACGCCTTGCGCGACGAAATTCGCGAGGTGCAGGCAGCGGGCGAGTTCGTCGAGCTGCTGCGCTTCGGCGCCTTCCACCGATGCGAACAGATCCGCTGGGGCGACGGGGTGGCTCGATTCGTCGGTCACGCGCAGCAACGCCTCATAGCCGACCACGCGTTGATGCGTGATCGAGAGCACGGGCTGGAAGGCGCTGTCGAGCGCGTAACCATGCTGCTGCGCGTGCCATTGCGCGCCCCAGCCGGCAGCGCGCGGCTGGAGTTGGGCGAGCAGACTGGCGGCGGCAGCCGCCTTTGCGTTCGACGGATCGTTCGGCATGGCTCGGGACGCGCGGCGACGCGCGCGGTTCGTGAGCGTTTGAACCCGCAGGCTCGTGGGTCGCGCGATTGCCGTTTATCGCAGGCGCGCGTCCGACGGTGGTAACCGGCGGGGCCTGTCGTCAAGTGTACGGACTATCGGAAAAAACTGCGCGCACGAGTCGTGCCTGGGATGGCGACGCGATGCGTGCCGATGGAGCGTGGGGAGAGTCGAAAGAGGGCGCCCGCCTCGGGTGCGAGCGCCTTGGGTACCGCCTGCCGGCGGTCCGATTTGCCGCTCAGTGCGCGGTGTCGGGCACGTCGAGAATCAGGATGATGGTCCAGTCCGCGTCGCCTTCGTGATGGTATTGGCGTTCGGCGACGATGAACGGCTGCTGCTTGCCGGCCGGCCCGAGGAACAGCACGTCGCCTTCCATCGGCAGGCATTCGATGGGGGGCAGCGCGAGATACGCGTCCTGGTTGCCGCCGCGCGGCATCAGTTTTTCGATCTTGCGTGAGGCCGCTTCGGTCCATTCGATGTCGAGCTGGATGTTGCTCATTGTGTTTCTCCGCGCGTGGCGCGCACAAAAGGTTGGGTCTACGCCGACCGGGGCGTTTTCGAGGTGCGCGACTTTAGCATACCGCGCCCGCGCGCCGTCGCGGCGGCGATGCGCACGACACCGCAAACGCGGCAGGTGGCGCCGCGAATAAAAAAGCCGATGACGGCAAGACCGGCATCGGCTTCATTCCCGGGAAGGCGCTGCCCGCTTGCGCTGGGCTGCGCGCTGCCTGGCCTTCCCTGTTCTTACTGGGCGGGGGCCTTCTTGTGATGCGGATGCCCCGGCTTGTGGTGCGTCATGGGTGCCGGCGCGGGCGCGGCTTCCTGCTGCTGCTGCAGGGCCTGGGCGCGTTGCAGGACGTCGTCGGCTCTGGCCGGATCGGTGCTCATCGTGATGCCGTTATCCGACTGCGCATGCGCAGCGCCCGCCAGTGCGGAAAGTGAAATCAGGACTGCGAGGGACACTTTTTTCATCTCTACCTCCGAAGGAGCGGTTTATGGACCCAGCCGGTACCTGTCCAAGCAGGATGGACATGCCATTCTAACGATCAAATACTCGCTCCAGATGACATCGCGTAACCCGTTCGCGCGGGAGTTACATCTCGTTACATCTGGCGCCGCGATAAGGTCATACTAGAACCAGCCGATCATCCGATACACATAAAACTGGACAACCCCAATCGATTCGTGGAGCGCCGTTTCGGCGGACCTGAGATTGGCCACGCGCGGAAGCAGTCCGCGCTCGACGCGGCGCACGTTGGATACCGCGGGCAACGGGTTCATGTCGAAACGCTGGAAATCGAGCATCGCGCGGCGCATCTGGTACGACGACGTCACGAGCAGGAGCGTTTCATCGTTGCCGGCACGGACGATGGGCGCGACGTTGCGCGCGTTCTGATACGTCGTGAGGCTCTGGTTTTCGAGCACGAGATCGGTGCTCGGCACGCCGGCGCGCAGCAGATAGGGCGCATAGTTGTCGGCCTCGGCGCTCGCATGGTGCTCCGGGTTGCCGCCACTCACGATCACGCGGCATGTGCCGCCCGCGCGCGCACACAGCGCGTGGAGTTCGGCGGCAAGGGCAATGCGTGCGTACACGTCGCGCGCGGGGACCAGTTGGCCATCGCGGGATTCGGTGCCGCCGCCCAGCATGATGATGGCGGTGCGCGCACCGAAGCGCGCCGGGCCGATTTTCGCCTGATCGTAGGGAGTGCGATATAACGCCGGCTGCGCAACATCGAGCAGCACCCCGGTGAGCCAGCCGGTGGCGAGCAACCAGAAGACCAGCGCCCCGCAGGCTGCGACACGCCAGCGCGCGTTGCGCCACAGCAGGCCGAGCGCAATAAATAGCGCAAACAAAACGATTAGAATCAATTTGGATGAGGTAACGTATTGTTTTCGGGAAAATGCGCGTCCAACCGACCTTTGCGCCGCGAACGTGGTGCGGCGTTGGCCGTGCGGGAAGCGGTGAAGCCGCTTTCACGGGGGCCCGGATAACCTGCAGTCCCTGCCGCTGCTCAGCGCGCGGATGGGCGCGTGGGCCCGCCAGGGCACAGACTGCGCCGTTCTCAGGTCCGCATTGCGCCGCTGCCGGTTCGCGCGAGGCTCAATGATCGCAGGACTGCATTTTAAGAAAGAAGTGAGATGACCACGTATTCCAACGAAGCAGTACTCGAAGCGCTACGGCGGGTGCAGTATCGGCAGGTTCCGTGGGCGCGTCGTCCTGAAGTGTTCCAGTATTTGCGCGATCTCGGCATGATGGACATCGTCCGGCAACGCACGGTTGCGCCGGCGCCGGGCTTCCATGCGCCGGTCGATATCGCGGTGCTCACCGATTGCGGCCGCGCCGAATTCGCCCGGCTCGCACGCGACGAGCGCACGCTACAGTGGAGCGCGCATCGCGTGGCCGACTACGTCGCGCAGCGCGTGCCCCAATCGGGCCTCGAAGCCAGCCAGTAAGCACTCTACCTTCTTCGTCCCGCCAAAAAAAAAGCCCGCATCGAAAGATACGGGCTTACCGGAATTACTGCTGCCACGCTGTGCTTGATGGCATAAGGGTAGACCGCAGGTCAGGCGCGGTGGTTCCCTGGGGCAGGGTATATGCTGAGCCGCGGCGTTCCAGGGCGGTCTTGCCGCCTTCCGTGATCGCCGATGCGCTTTCATCGGTCCCGGCGGTCGTCCCTACGGTTCCCTCGATGGTGTTTCGCCGGCCGGCTCACTGCCGCCGCGTCGGTTCCTGCCTCTGTGGCGCGCTGCGGCGGGCATTGTCCGCAATGTCGCCGCGTAAATCGCCACGCGGCACTGGCGGCTTGCCCGCGTTCGGGCCAGGCGCTGCGGGCGGCTGGGCGTGGGCGCCGGTGCGCGACACCGGCCATGGCGGTGCCGGCGCATGCGGCGGCTGGGCAGCGACGCTGAACGACACGAACGACGCCGTTGGCGCGAACAGGGCAAAGAGGGCGAGGGGGGCGAGCGCGGACAGCGAAACCATGATGCCCCGGATGTGCAGGTTCATGGATTTCATGGTGGTTCCCCGTCAATCCGGTTTCTTGACGTTAATGGACATGGTCCTAAGCTAACGTCGGAAGCGAAAGCACGCTGTAAATATTGGTAAAGAGATGTATCGCGCGGTGCCTATCGCTTTGTTGCGGACGCAGCGATGCTCAACGCAGTCTGGTTGAGCCGTGCAGGCGCGGCGGTTTTGGCCCAGGACCGGAAAACGGTCTGCGGCGGCCACGACGTGCGCCAGGGGTGGGAGAAAAACACGCCGGGTGCATGAGGCACCCGGCGGGAAAGCAAGTGAAGCGTGGCTCAGGCCATCTTGACCGGTGCGCGCCACGATTCCGGGTTGGTCCAGAATGCGCCGCGCAGGCGATCGCGGCTCGGCGGTGCGGGCGGCTTGGTCGCCGTGGCGCCGATACGGCCGCGCAGCGAAATTTCGCGGCCGTTCGTGCTCAGTCGCTTGACGATTTCCGCCAGCGTGCCGTCTGCCTGCCACTCGTCGAAACGGCGGCGGCAAGTCGGCGGCGAGGGGTAGCGGCCCGGCAGCTTGGACCAGCCTTCACCCGTCGAAAGCACCCAGAGCACCGCGTTGACCACAGCACGCGCTTCGACGCGAGGCCGTCCGCGCCGTTCGCTCCGTGCCGGTTCAGCACAGAACAACGCCTCGACCAGCGCCCATTCGTTGTCTCTCAAATCGTCGAACAGCATCATGTTTCACCTCAGCGAAGCTATCTCCGGTGCGCTGCCCCGCGCTGCGCACTCTTCATGTACTCCCGGCCGGATGCCGGAGTACCAGGCGGGCCCGGCTGGATCGTCCCGGACTGCATGCTTCCGGTACATCCATCGAACCTGTGCGTGCCTTAATGCGAAAACCGTGCCAGCACGTACGTTCTCGTCTTGAAGCCGCGTGGCGCCAAGCCCGCGCGGGAGATTGCCAGGGGCGTATAAGACTCGAAAACACTTATCGAAGAAATCGGGAGAATCACCAATCTTGTGCAAGCAGGCCCGTCCACCGTGCGTTTGCGCCGTATTGCTGCACTGCGGCGAATAGTCGGGGGCGTCATGCTGTTACCCGTAACAGTGCGCAGTCGACATAAAATTGCATGAAAACGAACAATTCATGAGGCGAGTGGATGAATGTGACGCTACGGCAGTTGCGGGTGTTCATCGAGGTTGCCCGGCTGCAGAGTTTTAGCCGGGCAGGGGACGAAATCGGGCTCACGCAGTCGGCGGTGAGCCGTTGCGTGCGCGAACTCGAAGCCGAGATTGGCGTGAAGCTCGTCGATCGGACCACGCGCGAGGTGCAGCTCACGGATGTGGGCGCGAACCTGATCGCGAGCATTCCACGGTTGCTCAACGATCTGGACGACGCCTTGCGCGAAATTCGCGAGATTGGCGAGCAGCGGCGCGGCCGCGTCGTCGTGGCGGCGAGCCCGACGGTCGCGTGCCGCTTGATGCCGCAGGTTGTGGCCGCGTGCGGGCGGCAATTTCCTTACATTACGCTTGGATTGCGCGACGACGTGCAGAGCGACGTCGTCCGCAAAATCCGCTCGGGCGAGGTGGACTTCGGCGTCATCATCGGGCCCTTTGTCGCCGAAGATCTGGAAACGGAGTGTCTGACTACGGACTCGTTCTGTGTGGTCGTGCGCGGCGATCACGCGCTCGCGCTGAGCCAGGAAGTCTCGTGGAAGGAACTGGACGGCGAACGCCTCGTGATGCTCGACTACGCCTCGGGCAGCCGCCCGCTGATCGACGCCGTGATGAGCGAGCAGGGCGTGCGCGCCCGGGTGGTGCAGGAGCTGGGCCACCCCGCCACGGTATTCGGCCTCGTCGAGGCGGGCGTGGGCATCAGCGTGCTGCCCTGGCTCGCGTTGCCCGTTCCCGCGGGCGCGCCCTTGCTCGCACGCCCGCTCGTGCCGCGCGCGGAGCGCACCGTCGAGCTGGTACGGCGGCGCGACCGCTCGCTTTCGCCGGCCGCCGAGGCGGTCTGGACGCTGATCCGTCAACTGGCCGGACAGCCCGAAGCGCAGCACTGAAACCGCCGCGCCATTGCTTGCGGGCGCGGACCTCATAGCGCCCGGCCGCGCGCTACACTTCACGTTTTCCCACATTCTGTAAGCCCGAACCTCCGATGAGCGATCTCGATCCGTCGTCCTCCGTCTCCTTGCCGCGCGAAGCGGTGCGTGCGTTGCGCTCGTCGCAGATCCGGGAAGTGGCGAACGCCGGGTTCGGCGTTCCCGACGTGCTGCCGTTCTGGTTCGGCGAGTCCGACCGCGTGACGCCGCCGTTCATCCGCGAGGCGGCTGCCGAGGCGCTCGGGCGCGGCGACACGTTTTACACGCACAACCTCGGTATCGCGCCGCTGCGCGAATCGCTCGCGCGCTACGTGAGCGAACTGCACGGCGCGACGCCGGTGGATAACCTCGCGGTGACGAGCGCTGGCGTCAATGCGCTGATGCTGGCGGCGCAACTCGTCGTGGGCGCGGGCGATCGGGTGGTGGCGGTGACCCCGCTGTGGCCGAACCTCGTCGAAATTCCGAAGATTCTTGGCGCCACGGTCGAGACGGTCTCGCTCAGCTACGGCGAGCACGGCTGGACGCTCGATCTCGACCGGCTGCTGGCGGCGCTCACGCCCGACACGCGCATGCTCATGATCAACTCGCCGAACAACCCGACGGGCTGGGTGATGACGCTCGAACAGCAGCGCGCGGTGCTCGAGCATTGCCGGCGCCTTGGCATCTGGATCGTCGCCGACGAGGTCTACGAGCGCCTTTACTACGGTGACGCGAATGAGCGCACCGCGCCCTCGTTCCTCGACATCGCGTCGCGCGAAGAGCGGCTGATCTGCGTGAATTCGTTCTCGAAGGCCTGGCTCATGACCGGCTGGCGGCTTGGCTGGATGGTCGTGCCGCGCACCTTGACTGACGATCTGGGCAAGCTGGTCGAGTACAACACCTCGTGCGCACCTTCGTTCGTGCAGCAGGCGGGCATTGCCGCGGTCGAGCACGGCGAGCCATTCACGCGCGCGCTGGTGGCCGACCTGCGCGCTTCGCGCGACCACCTCGCCGCGGCGCTTGCCAAGCTGCCCGGCGTCGATGTGAAAGTGCCGCACGGCGCGATGTACCTGTTTTTCCGGCTGGCTGGCGCGCGCAACAGCCTCGAGCTGTGCAAGGCGCTGGTGCGCGACGCGGGCCTCGGGCTCGCGCCGGGCAGCGCGTTCGGCCCGCAAGGCGAAGGCTTCGTGCGCTGGTGCTACGCGTGCGATCCGGCGCGGCTCGACGCGGGCGTCGAGCGCCTCGCGCGTTACCTGGAGGCGGTGGGCGCGCATTGAGCGGCAGCCGGGAGCGCGCCGGACCGGTGTCGCGCGAGGGAGCGCAAGGCGGCGGTCCGGCCCGGGTTAAAATGAGGCCGCTCATGCGGAATGGCGTCTTTACGCACCCAGCGTTTTTGCGTAATATGGCGCTCAGTCAAGCGATTCCCTGCGGGAAATTCGCGGCTCCCTCCGGCTGGGTCTGGCTCTTTGCCTGAATTTCGGCCCCCCGGTGCGTGCTCCCATCAATATGACCGATCAGAATCGGGCGAGCGCGTCTCCAGTTCCATATCGTCTTTCGTCTGTCTGATCCGGTTCCTTGAACCTGATTTACCTTACTTAGGGTCTGACCTGGCTGCATGAATACCCAAGAGGCGAAAATCGTCCTCGAGACTGCATTGATCTGCACGCAGGAGCCGTTGAAGATCGGCGAACTGCGCAAACTGTTTGCCGACGACATTTCGGCCGACACGGTCCGCAACCTGCTCGAAGACCTGCGGCATGAATGGTCCGGGCGCGGCGTCGAGCTGGTGGGGCTCGCGTCGGGCTGGCGCTTTCAGAGCAAGCCGGCCATGCGGACGTACCTTGACCGGTTGCACCCCGAAAAGCCGCCGCGCTATTCGCGCGCGGTCCTCGAAACGCTCGCGATCATCGCGTACCGGCAGCCGGTCACGCGCGGCGACATCGAGGAAATTCGTGGCGTCACGGTCAATACGCAGGTCGTCAAACAGCTCGAGGACCGTAACTGGATCGAAGTGATCGGTCATCGTGACGTGCCGGGACGCCCGGCGCTCTATGCAACGACGCGGGAGTTTCTCGACGATCTCGGACTGAAGTCGCTCGACGAGCTGCCGCCGCTCGACGATCCGTCGAGCCAGTTCGGCGAGCAACTGCTTGCCCAGCATGCGATCGAGTTTCCCGAGAGCGCCGCGGCGCAGTTCGTCGCGGAAGGTCAACCCGAGGCTGCCGACACTGACGCCGCAGGCGCGGAAGATGCGGGTGCGACGACGGTAGCCGGGGGCGAAACGCACGAAACGCAAGCAGCCCACGAAACGGAAGCTGCGTACGAGGTGGAAGGCGCAAACGTTGCGGACGCAGCCGACGCCTCGGGCGACGCGGGACATGACGAAACGAGCCTCGCGCAGCACGGGTCAATCCCGGATGCTCACGCGCAGGATGCCGCGCACGCAGCAGATGCGGCGGGCGAAGAAGAATACGAAGACCGCCGCGACGCGGCGCAGGACGACCCCGTCTCGACGACGGACGACGAAGCCGCACGACGCGGCATCTGAAGCAACAAGCATTTTTGACGCGCCCCGCAAGCGGGCGCGCAACCTGACATTTTGAGGTTGTTTTGACTGATATCCACGACACCGATTCGACCGACGCGTCCGAATCCGCTCGCCGCGCGTCCTCCGCGCGCGACGACGACACGCGCGCTTCGCAGGTCGAAGGCGAAGCACAGGGCGGCGAGGGCGAAGATCGTCCGCGCCGTGGTCTGCGCCGCGGGCCGCGCAGCCTGATCGCGCGCCGCCGCGCGGGCGCGAAGGCGAAGGCCGCTGAAGGCGCGGAGGGCGCCGACGTGTCCGCAGCGCCTGACGCCGAGCCGCAAGCGACGCCTGAGCGCGCTCCCGCCGGGCGCGCGCCGCGCAAGGAAGGCGGCGCGAAGAAGGCGGGCCGCGGCCAGAACGCCGGTGGCACCGGCCGGGGTGAGCGTCAAGGCGAGCGCCAGGCTGAGCGTCAACAAGGCGCGGGCAAGCGCCAGAAGGGCCAGGGCCGCACCGAAGGCCAGCCGGCTGCCGCCACGGGCGAGTCCACACCGGACGATCTGTTCCTCTATGTGACTTCGCCGGCGTTCGACGCCGACAACGGCGCCGGTTCGGGCGTGCACGCGCCGATGCTGCGCCGCGGCCGCGCCCAGCAGCCCAAGCGCGTGCTGAGCCCCGACGACGACGCGCCGAAGCTGCACAAGGTGCTGGCGGACGCGGGCATGGGCTCGCGCCGCGACATGGAAGAGCTGATCATTGCCGGGCGCGTCTCGGTGAACGGCGAGCCTGCGCACATCGGTCAGCGCATCCTGCCGACCGACCAGGTCCGCATCAACGGCAAGCCCATCAAGCGCAAGCTGCAGAACAAGCCACCGCGCGTGCTGATCTATCACAAGCCGACAGGCGAAATCGTGAGCCACGCCGATCCGGAAGGCCGCCCGTCGGTGTTCGACCGCCTGCCGCCGATGAAGACGGCGAAATGGCTTGCTGTCGGCCGTCTGGACTTCAACACCGAAGGTCTGCTGATGCTGACGACCTCGGGCGATCTGGCGAACCGCTTCATGCACCCGCGCTACAGCGTGGAGCGCGAGTACGCGGTACGTGTGGTCGGCGAACTGAGCGAGGGGATGCGCCAGAAACTGCTCAAGGGCGTCGAACTCGAGGACGGCCCGGCAAGCTTCCTGCGCATTCGCGATGGCGGCGGCGAAGGCACGAATCACTGGTACCACGTTGCGCTGGCCGAAGGCCGTAACCGCGAAGTGCGGCGTATGTTCGAGGCGGCCGGCCTGATGGTGAGCCGCCTGATCCGCACGCGTCACGGCCCGATCGCGCTGCCCAAGGGCCTCAAGCGCGGTCGCTGGGAAGAGCTCGAAGACAACCAGGTGCGTGCGCTGATGGCGGCGGTCGGCCTGAAGGCGCCGAGCGAAGAGAAGGGCGGTCGCGGCGGCAAGGAGCAGGAACGTCGCCAGCCCGATCCGATGCAGACGTCCATGGGTTTCATCAACCGCGAACCGGTGCTGAGCTCGCATGGTGCAATGGGGCAGCCGCGCCAGGGCCAGGGACGGCGCGGTGCGGCGGGCGGCTTCGGCGGCGGCGCAGGTGCCGGTCACGGCAACTTCGGCGCGGGCTCCGGTTTTGGCGGCCGTGGCGGCAACCGAGCGGGCGGCCGCGATGTCGACGGCAACCGTGCTCCGGGCGCGGCGGGCAAGCGTGCGGGCGGCAACGCCAACGCCAACGCCAACGCCAACGCCAACGGCAATCGCCGCAGCGGCCCGGGTAACGGCGGCAATGCCAATCCCAACGGCAACCGCACGGGCGGCAACAACCGTGGCGGCCAGCGCGGCACGCCGCGCAACCGCACGCGCGGCCATTGATCCGCGAGGCATGCGACGCCCGGCCGCGCCAGGCGGTGGGCGTCGCGGCCATGCAACGGCCGCGATGCGTGCGGTATGTGCAGTCGCTGCCGTTTCAGTTGTGCGCGGTTAATGCGTAAAACGCCGGCAAATCCCCCTTGCGAGCCCGTAAATAACGGCAAAAGGCGCCTCTGGCTTGACCGTGGGTTTGCGTTAATGTGCAAAAAAGGCTAGAATCACAAAGTCGCTGGGCGTGCGGCTCTTTTACGTGCTGTAATTCGCGCCCCAGGTGCGACCACCTGGCTAAGTGAGAAGATGGGCGTTTCGCCCATTTTTTTTTGGTTCGCCCCAATTGGTTACCAACAGATGCCGACGTTTCACGTTCGGCATTGTCAATTTGGGGGTTATCCGAACCATGCACCGGGTCGTTCGTCATCGTGGGGCAAGTAGGTGAGAAGCGCGCGCGCTCACCTGGCGCGCGGCCCGCGAATCCCTAGCGAAGCAAGAATTAGAGCGAAGGAAGTTGCTGGCCCGCTGCGCAGAACATCTGGAGTGGGCATTGTGCAACTGACGGAACTGATTGAAACCACGGTCACCGGGCTCGGTTACGAGCTGGTCGACCTCGAGCGCACCGGGCGCGGCATGCTGACTATCTTCATCGATCAGCCCGCGGGGATCGCGATCGAGGACTGCGAGAAGGTCACGCGTCAGCTGCAGCACGTTCTGACGGTCGAGAACATCGACTACGAGCGGCTCGAGGTTTCGTCGCCCGGTCTCGACCGTCCGCTGAAAAAACTGGCGGACTTCGAACGCTTCGCAGGCTGCGAAGCGGTAATCACGTTGAAAAAGCCATTGGACGGACGGAAATCGTACCGGGGCATCGTGCATGCTCCCGAAGGCGAATCCATCGGTCTGGAATTCGAAGGGAAGGCGGGTCCTGCGATGCTTGATTTCACGCTCGCAGATATCGACAAAGCACGCCTTGTCCCCAAAGTTGACTTTAGGAGCCGCAAACAATGAGTCGCGAAGTGTTGATGCTGGTGGATGCGCTGGCACGCGAGAAGAATGTCGACAAGGACGTGGTGTTCGCCGCCCTTGAAGCGGCGCTTGCGTCGGCCTCCAAGAAACTCTTCGACGAGGATGCGGATATCCGCGTGCATATCGATCGCGAAAGCGGCGAACACGAAACCTTCCGTCGCTGGCGCGTCGTGCCGGACGAGGCGGGCCTGCAGGAGCCGGACCAGGAAATCCTGCTGTTCGAAGCGCGCGAACAGGATCCGGAAGCGCAGATCGACGGTTTCGTCGAGCAGCCGGTGCCTTCGGTCGAGTTCGGCCGTATCGGCGCGCAGGCCGCCAAGCAGGTCATCCTGCAGAAGGTGCGCGACGCGGAGCGCGAGCAGATCCTGAACGACTTCCTCGAGCGCGGCGAAAGCATCATGACCGGCACGGTCAAGCGCATGGACAAGGGCAACTTCATCGTCGAATCCGGCCGTGTGGAAGCGCTGCTGCGCCGCGATCAGCTGATTCCGAAGGAAAACCTGCGCGTGGGCGACCGCGTGCGTGCCTGGATTGGCAAGGTCGACCGCACCGCGCGCGGCCCGCAGATCGAACTCTCGCGCACGGCGCCCGAGTTCCTGATGAAACTGTTCGAAATGGAAGTGCCCGAAATCGAACAGGGCCTCCTCGAGATCAAGGCGGCGGCGCGCGATCCGGGCGTGCGCGCCAAGATCGGCGTGGTGGCCTATGACAAGCGCATCGACCCGATCGGCACCTGCGTCGGCATCCGCGGCTCGCGTGTGCAGGCCGTGCGCAACGAGCTCGGTGGCGAAAACGTCGACATCGTGCTATGGTCGGAAGATCCCGCCCAGTTCGTGATCGGCGCGCTCGCGCCGGCTGCCGTGCAGTCGATCGTCGTCGACGAGGAAAAGCACTCGATGGACGTCGTGGTCGACGAGAGCGAACTCGCGGTCGCGATTGGCCGTAGTGGCCAGAACGTGCGTCTCGCCAGCGAGCTGACCGGCTGGCAAATCAATATCATGACGCCGGACGAATCCGCGCAAAAGCAGAATCAGGAGCGCACGGTGCTGCGCGACCTGTTCATGGCGCGTCTCGACGTGGATGAAGAAGTCGCCGACATCCTGATCGACGAAGGCTTCACGAGCCTCGAAGAGATCGCCTACGTGCCGCTCAACGAAATGCTGGAAATCGAGGCGTTCGACGAGGACACCGTGCACGAGCTGCGCAACCGCGCTCGCGACGCCCTGCTCACGCAGGCGATCGCGAACGAGGAGAAGGTGGAAAGCGCCGCGCTGGACCTGAAGAGTCTGGACGGTATCGACCCGGACCTGCTCGCGAAACTGGCGCAGCATGAAGTTCACACCCGCGACGAGCTCGCCGAGCTGGCCGTGGACGAGCTGGTCGAAATGACGGGAATGGAAGAGGACGCCGCCAAGGCGTTGATCATGAAGGCACGCGAGCACTGGTTCCAGTGACCCGGTAACGGGAAACGACCCCAGGGCGCGACGAGCAGGAAGCGACCATGACCCACTGATCTGATCGCGGCGGAGCCTTGCAGGAAGCAAGGCACCCAAGGCCGCATGACCCGATGTCAACCGCAAGGAATCGGTCCTTGCATTAAGAGGAATGAATGGCGAGTAACAACGTAGCCCAATTTGCCGCGGAACTGAAGATGCCTGCCGGCGTGCTGCTGGAGCAGCTGCAGGCGGCGGGCGTCACGAAAGCGAGCGAAGCTGACTCCTTGTCCGAAACGGACAAGGCGCGTCTGCTCGACCACTTGCGCAAGTCTCACGGCTCGACTGATGCAGACAAGCGCAAGATTACGCTGACGAAACGGCATACGTCGGAAATCAAGCAGTCCGATTCGACGGGTAAGGCTCGCACCATTCAGGTCGAGGTGCGCAAGAAGCGCACGTTCGTCCGCCGCGACGAGTCCGCCGGTGAGGCGGATGCATCGAATCATGCAGCCGACGCAGCCGCTGCCGCCGAAGAGGCGGAGCTGCAGCGCCGCGAGGAAGAAGCACGCCGCGAGGCAGAACTGCTCGAGCGTCAGGCCCAGGAGCTCAAGGAGCGCCAGGAACTGCTCGCGCGTGAAGAGTCGGAGCGCCGCGCGCGCGAAGAGGCCGCTGAGGCCGAGCGCCGCCGTGCTGAAGAAGAAGCAGCAAAGAAGAAGGCAACGGCCGACGCCGCCGCTCGCGAACTGGCCGCTCAGGCCGTGGCCGCGCAGCGTAATGCCGAAGCGGAAGCCAAAGAAGTGAAGCAACAGCAGGACCAGCAGGAAGAACAGCGCGCCGCAGCCGAGCGCGCCGCGCAGCGCGAAGCGGCCCAGAAGGCCGAAGTCGCTGCACGCGAAGCCGCCGAAAAGGCGCAGAAGGAACAGGACGAGATCGCTCGCCGCCGTGCGGCTGCCGAAGCCGAAGCGCGCGCGATCCGCGAAATGATGAACACGCCGCGCAAGGCGCAGGTGAAGGCGCCCGAGCCGCCCAAGCCCGTCGAGCCGCCCAAGCCCGCTGAGGCCAAGGGCACGCTGCACAAGCCGGCGCGTCCGGAAGGTGCGCCGGCGCGTCCGGCCGGCGGTGCAGCCGCCGCGGCGAAGAAGCCGGCCACGACGGCCGCGCCTTCGACGAGCGCGCCGGGTGCAGGCGCGGGCGACCGCAACAAGAAGCCGGGCGCAGGCAAGGGCGGCTGGCAGGACGACGCGGCCAAGCGCCGTGGCATCAAGACGCGCGGCGACTCGTCGGGCGGCGTGGATCGCGGCTGGCGCGGTGGCCCGAAGGGCCGTGGCCGTCACCAGGACGCTTCGACGTTCCAGGCGCCGACCGAGCCGATCGTGCGTGAAGTGCACGTGCCGGAAACCATCACGGTGGCCGACCTCGCGCACAAGATGTCCGTGAAGGCATCGGAAGTCATCAAGGCGATGATGAAGATGGGCCAGATGGTCACCATCAACCAGATGCTCGACCAGGAAACGGCGATGATCATCGTCGAGGAACTCGGCCACCGTGCGGTTGCCGCGAAGCTCGACGATCCGGAAGCGCTGCTGGTCGAAGGCCAGGCCACGGGCACGGATGCCGAGCAACTGCCGCGTCCGCCGGTCGTCACCGTCATGGGTCACGTCGACCACGGCAAGACCTCGCTGCTCGACTACATCCGCCGCGCCAAGGTCGCAGCGGGCGAAGCGGGCGGCATTACGCAGCACATCGGCGCTTATCACGTCGAGACGCCGCGTGGCGTTATCACGTTCCTCGACACGCCGGGTCACGAGGCCTTTACGGCCATGCGTGCTCGCGGTGCGAAGGCAACCGACATCGTCATTCTGGTGGTCGCGGCCGACGACGGCGTGATGCCGCAGACGAAGGAAGCGATCTCGCACGCGAAGGCTGCGGGCGTGCCGCTCGTCGTGGCGATCAACAAGATCGACAAGCCCGATGCGAACCCCGAGCGCGTGAAGCAGGAGCTCGTGGCGGAAGGCGTCGTGCCGGAAGAGTACGGCGGCGACTCGCCGTTCGTGCCGGTGTCGGCGAAGACCGGCGCGGGCATCGACGACCTGCTCGAAAACGTGCTGCTGCAAGCCGAAGTGCTGGAACTGAAGGCACCGGTCGAAGCACCGGCCAAGGGCATCGTCATTGAAGCGAAGCTCGACAAGGGTAAGGGTCCGGTTGCAACGATCCTCGTCCAGTCGGGTACGCTCAATCGCGGCGACGTCGTACTGGCAGGCAGCGCCTACGGCCGCGTGCGCGCCATGCTCGATGAAACGGGCAAGCCCACGAAGGAAGCTGGCCCGTCGATCCCGGTCGAAATCCAGGGTCTCTCGGAAGTGCCGGGCGCGGGCGAAGAAGTCATCGTGCTGCCGGACGATCGCAAGGCGCGTGAAATCGCCATGTTCCGTCAAGGCAAGTTCCGCGACGTCAAGCTCGCGAAACAGCAGGCCGCGAAGCTCGAAAACATGCTCGAGCAGATGGGCGAGGGCGAAGTGCAGAACCTGCCGCTCATCGTCAAGGCGGACGTGCAGGGTTCGCAGGAAGCGCTGGTGCAATCGCTGCTCAAACTGTCGACCAGCGAAGTGCGCGTGCAGATCGTGCACAGCGCGGTCGGTGCGATCAGCGAGTCGGACGTCAACCTGGCAACGGCTTCGAAGGCGGTCATCATCGGCTTCAATACGCGTGCGGATGCGCAGGCGCGTAAGGTGGCCGAGGCGAACGGCATCGACATCCGCTACTACAACATCATCTATGACGCAGTGGATGAGGTGAAGGCGGCGATGTCCGGCATGCTCGCGCCGGAGAAGCGCGAGACGGTGACGGGTATGGCCGAGGTGCGTCAGGTGATCCGCGTGCCGAAGGTCGGCCTGATCGCGGGTTGTATGATCACGGACGGTTTCGTCAAGCGTTCGTCGTCGGTGCGCGTGATTCGCAACAACGTGGTTATCCATACCGGCGAACTCGACTCGCTCAAGCGCTTCAAGGACGACGTCAAGGAAGTCAAGCAAGGCTTCGAGTGCGGTATGTCGATCAAGAACTTCAACGACATCGTCGAAGGCGACCAGTTCGAAGTGTTCGAGATCACCGAAGTCGCGCGTACGCTGTAATACAGCGGCGCCTGCGGGCCGGCCTTCGGGCGGCTCGCTTGCCGCGGGTTTTTGCCGATAACGGGCGGGGCAGGCGCTGGCCAGCCCCGCCCGTTTTGTTTTTGTGCGGCTGTGTGCGCCTCCATGGACGCAACGCCGCCTGAATGCCTCGTAGATCAAGAGGTGGAACCATCATGCCGAAAAAACGTACTTCCCCGAATCGCAATGTGCAGATCGCGGACCAGATCCAGCGCGATCTGTCCGAGCTGATGCGCGAAGTGAAGGACCCGCGAGTCGGGCTCGTGACGATCCAGAGCGTGGAACTCACGCCCGACTATGCGCACGCCAAGGTCTACTTCACGACCCTCACGGGCGACCCGAAGACCACGCAGGAAGCGCTCAACCACGCCGCCGGCCACCTGCACAACCAGCTCTTCAAGCGCCTGCACATTCATACGGTGCCGACGCTGCATTTCCACTATGACCAGTCGGTCGAGAAGGGTGTCGAGATGTCGCGTCTCATCGACGAGGCGAACGCGACGCGCGCGAAGGACGACTGACGCGGGCAATGACTGCATCATCGAAACAGAATCAGGGCGCGCCGCGACCTGACGCGGCCCGACCTAAGGCGGCCCCACCCAAGGTGCCGCGCCGCCTGCTCGACGGCGTGCTGCTGCTCGACAAGCCCGTTGGCCTCTCCAGCAACGACGCGCTGATTCGCGCGAAGCGGCTTTATCGCGTGAAGAAGGCAGGCCACACCGGCACGCTCGATCCGCTCGCGTCGGGCTTGTTGCCACTGTGCTTTGGCGAAGCGACCAAGTTTTCGCAGGATCTGCTCGAAGCCGACAAGACGTATGAAGCGACCATGCGTCTCGGCGTTCGCACGGCAACGGGCGACGCTGAAGGCGAGGCGATCGAAACGCGCGAGGTCACCTGCGACGAAGCCGCAGTGCGTGAAGCGATGGCGCGCTTTGTCGGCGACATCGTGCAGGTGCCGCCGATGTATTCAGCGCTCAAGCGCGACGGCAAGCCGCTCTACGAATACGCGCGTGCGGGCCAGACGGTCGAGCGCGAAGGGCGCGAGGTGAAGATCCTTGCGCTCGAGATGATCGCGTGCGCGCTTCCCGAGACGCCTGAGGTCACGTTTCGCGTGACTTGCAGCAAGGGCACGTACGTCCGCACGCTGGCCGAGGATATCGGCGAGGCGCTGGGCTGCGGTGCGCATCTCGTGATGCTGCGGCGTACGGGTGTGGGCGCGCTCACGCTCGAGCATGCGGTGACGCTCGACGCGCTCACCGCCGCTGACGAGCCCGAGCGCGACACCTGGCTGCAACCTGTCGACGCGCTGCTTTCCACGTTTCCCGCCTTGACGCTCAATGAAGAGGCGGCGCGCCGCTTCATGCACGGCCAGCGCCTGCCGCTCAACGAGCTGGTGCTCGATCGCGCGGCTTGCGAAGCGGCCGAACGCGTGCGTGTGTATGCGGAAGATGGGCGCTTGCTCGGCGTGGCGAAGGCCGCGAACGGCGTGCTTGCGCCGGAGCGGCTGGTCGTGAGCGGCGCGGCCTGAGCGAACTCGAATCGCGCCTCGGGCGCACCAACAAAAACGGCACGTCGGTGAACAACCGGACGTGCCGTTTTGCTATGGGCAGCAGCAAGCGCTAACGCATGAGCCTCAATGCGCCGCCGAAGCCGCCGCACCCGCGTCCGCACCGCCTGAACGTTCGGGCCGCGTGATCCAGATGAGCGCGATCAGCACGATGAAGATCACAGAGGAAATCCAGAACAGGTCGTTCACACCGAGTTGCGCGGCCTGCTGTGAGAGCATCCGGTCGAAGAGCCCGTGCGCCTGGGAAGGATCGAGACCCGCGCCCTGGAACTGCTGCATCGACTGGTTGAAGACCGGGTTGGTCGGCGTCGCCACTTCGGTCAGGCGTGCATGGTGAAACGTCGTTCGGTGATCCCACGCCGTTTCGAAGATCGAGGTGCCGATACCGCCGCACATGATCCGCACGAAGTTCGACAAGCCCGAGGCCGCCGGAATGCGATGGCCCGGCAGACCCGAAAGCGTGATCGACACGAGCGGAATGAAGAGGCCCGCCATGCCAATGCCCTGGATCAGTGTAGGCAGCGTGAGCGCCCAGGTGTCCACGCCCGTGGTGTAGCGCGAACGCATCCAGAAGCACAGCGCGAACACGATAAACGCCGTGGTCGCGATATAGCGCGGGTCGGTGCGCGGCAGGATCTTGCCCGTGATCGGCGAAAGCAGGATCGCGAAGAAGCCCACAGGCGCCATCACGAGACCCGCGTCGGTAGCGGTGTAGCCGATGTCCGTCTGCAGCCACAGCGGCAGCAGCACGAGGTTGCCGAAATACAGGCCGTAGCCCACCGAAAGCGCGATCGTGCCGCCCGTAAAATTGCGCCGCGCGAACAGCGACAGGTCGACCACGGGGTGATCGGCGGTCAGCTCCCATACCACGAAGAAAGCGAATGCGATGATCGCGGTGAGCGCGAGCACGACGACCGTGGTCGACGAGAACCAGTCGAGGTCCTTGCCCTTGTCGAGCATCACCTGCAGCGAACCCACCCAGATGATCAGCAGCGCGAGACCCACGCCGTCGATCGGCGCCTTCTTCACGACCGAATCGCGGTTGCGGAAGATCGCCCACGTCGCGAACGCGGCCACGATACCGACCGGGATGTTCACGTAGAAGATCCAGGGCCACGAGATGTTGTCGGAGATCCAGCCGCCCAGAATCGGACCGGCCACCGGCGCGATCAGTGTGGTCATCGACCACATCGAGAGTGCCATGGGCGCCTTCGCGCGCGGATAGCTCGCGAGCAGCAGCGTTTGCGAAAGCGGGATCATCGGGCCGGCCACGGCGCCTTGCAGTACGCGCGAGGCGAGCAGGAAGGGCAGCGTGGGCGCGAGGCCGCACAACCACGACGAGATCACGAACAGGATGATCGACGCCATGAAGAGGCGTACCTGGCCGACACGGTCGGTGAGCCAGCCCGTGAGCGGCACCGAGATCGCGTTGGCCACCGCGAACGAGGTGATGACCCACGTGCCCTGGTCCGACGACACGCCGAGGTCGCCCGAGATCGACGGGATCGACACGTTCGCGATCGAGGTGTCGAGCACGTTCATGAACACCGCGAGCGACACCGCGATCGTGCCGATCACGAGTTGCGCGCCCTGCAGCGGGGGATGCGCGACGGGTTGTTGTGGTGCTGCCATTGCGTCCTTTCCTGTTGACCTGTTGGAGGGCACGCGAAACAAAGCGGCGCGGGCTGAGGATCAGCCCGCGCCGGTGTTTGCGAGTGCTTTTAGCAGGGCTTCAATCAGCCTTTCGCGCCGGCTTTCGCCGCGTGAGCGGACGACACCTGCGCCTTGGCGGCTGCGTTGCCGCTCGCGCTGTTGCCCGCGTTGCTGGCACCGCTGCTGGCTGCCTTGTGCGCATTCGGGCCGGCGTTTTCGGCGATGATGCGCGCGATCTCCGCATCGGCTTCTGCGCCGTACTTGGCGAACACATCGGTCTCGTACACGGTGTTCTGCGCGTTGCCGAGCTGCGTGCCCGAATCGTTGCGGATGTTCACGTCCACCTGCATCGAGAGACCGATACGCAGCGGATGCTTCTGGAGGTCTTCCGGATCGAGCGAGATACGCACCGGCAGACGCTGCACCACCTTGATCCAGTTACCCGTGGCGTTCTGCGCGGGCAGCAGCGAGAACGCCGAACCCGTGCCCGCCGAGAAGCCCACCACCTTGCCGTGATAGACCACCGACGAGCCATACACGTCGGCCGTCATTTCGACCGCCTGGCCGATGCGCATGTGCTTGAGCTGCACTTCCTTGAAGTTGGCGTCGACCCACAGCGAATTCAGCGGCACCACCGACATGAGCGGATTGCCCGGCGAGACGCGCTGGCCCACCTGCACCGTGCGCTTGGCCACGTAGCCGGTGACCGGCGCGGGCAGCGTGTTGCGTGCGTTCGCCAGATAGGCGTCGCGCACCTTGGCGGCGGCAGCCTCTACGTTCGGGTGATTGGCGATGGTCGTGTTGGCGGTCAGCGCGCGGTTCGCGGCGAGCTGTTGCTGCGCGGCTTCGAGCGCGGCTTCGGCGCTGCGCACGGCGTCGCGGGCGTGCGAGATTTCTTCCTGCGAGACGGCGCCCGTCTGCGCGACCTGCATGCGGCGGCGCAGGTCGTCCTGCGCGCGCGAGAGGTCGGCCTGGCGAACCGCGACTTGCGCTTCGTACTGGCTGTCGTCGGCGAAGAGGCCGCGCACCTGGCGTACTGTTTGCGCGAGTTGCGCTTCAGTCTGCTCGAGCGTGACGCGCGCGTCGGCCGGGTCGAGCAGCACGAGCGGGTCGCCGACGTTCACGGTTTGCGTGTCGTCCGCTTTCAGTGCGATCACCGTGCCGGTGACCTGCGGCGTGATCTGCACGACGTTGCCGTTCACATAGGCGTCGTCCGTGCTTTCGGTAAAGCGCGCGACGAGGAAGTAGTAGAGGCCGTAGGCAACGGCTGCAATCACGATCACGAGGACAAGCAGCGTCATCATGCGCTTGCGCTTGCCGCTGTTCGCGTTCGGCTGCGGGGCCGCCGGCTGCTGGGGGGTGCTCATGGAAGGATCTCCGGATGCTTGCGTGCTGTTCGTTCAGTTTTTGATGTTCGTGTGCTGCCCGGCGCTCAATTCGGCACAGGTGCAGCGTTTGCCGCGTTCGTCGACGCCGCCGCGTTCTGCGGCGAGCGTGTACCGCGCCACGGTGCGCCGTTCACGTCGCTTTGGCCGCGTGCTTCGCTGCCGACTTCGGCCGGCGGCGTGAGCCCTGCGCCTTGCGCTTCGAAGCCGCCGCCAAGCGACTTGATGAGCGCCATCTGCTGGTCGCGGCGCTGCGCCTTCAGGTTCGACACCGTCTGCTCCGCCGCGAGGCGGTTCTGGTCGGCGGTGAGCACCTGAAGCTGCTCGGAGAGACCCGCCTTGTAACGGATCACGGCGAGCTGCCAGGCTTTGGTCGAAGCGTCGAGCGCGCGATCCGCGTCCACGAGCTGCTTGTCGGCCGAGCGGATCGTCGACACGTCGGTCGCCACGTCCTGGAAAGCGCCGATGAGCGTCTGGTTGTAGTTCGCCACATCGAGCTCGAAGTCGGCGTAGCGACCCTTCAGTTGCGCACGCAGCGCGCCCGCGTCGAAGAGCGGCAAATGCACGGCCGGCCCGAACTGCGCCTGGCGGCTCGTGAAGTTCAGGAATTTGCCCCAGCCGAACGCATCGAAGCCGAAGCCGGCCGCGAGGTTCACGTCGGGATAGAACTCGGCCTTGGCTTCCTTCACGTCGTGCATCGCGGCTTCCACCTGCCAGCGCGCGGCGACGATGTCGGGACGGCGCGCGAGCAGGTCGGCGGGCAGATTGTCGGGCAGCGCGACGTTGGCAACCGGATTGAGCACCGGCTGCGCGATCTGCAAGCCGCGGTCCGGGCCCTTGCCGAGCAGGGCGCCGAGCTGGTAGCGCGTCGTTTCGATCTGGCCGTCGATCTGCGAGAGGTTGGCCTGGCTCGTCGCGATATTGCCGTTCGCCGTCTGCTTCTCGACGTTGGTGTCGAGCCCCGCCACCACGCGGCCGTTCGTGATCGTGCCGATGGTCTTGCGGTTGTCGATCTCGTGCACGGCGATGGCGCGCAGTTCGTAGAGCTGGGCGAGCTGGTTATACGTGCGCGCAACCGAAGAGGCGAGCGTGATGCGCGCCTGCTGCATGTCCGCCTCGGCGGCGCGCTGCGCGGACACGGCTTGAGCGAGGCGCTGGCGGTTCTTCCCCCAGAGGTCCAGATCCCACGAGGCGCTGGCGAGCACGTTGTTTTCGCTATACCAGGTGCCGCCGTACGGGGGCGGGAAGAGCGCGTTGGCCGAATACAGCTCGCGGGTCCACGAATAGCTCAGGTTGGCCTTCGGGAAGAGCGCCGAGCGCGAGGTTTCGATGTACGACGAAGCCTTGGCCAGGCGCGCCTGCGCCTGAGCGATGGTCGGGCTGCCTTCGAGCGCCTCGTCGATCAGCTTGGGCAGTTGCGGGTCGCCGAACTGGTTCGCCCAGTCGAGCGTGGGCCACTGGCCGCCTTGCGCCGGAATGCTTTGCGAGCTTTCGAACTGCTGCGGCTGATCGATGGTCTTGTCGCTCTTGATGCCGATGTAGTTCGCGCAACCCGAAAGGGCGAGCGCCGCGACCGCGGCGGCGACCGCCGCCCGGCAGGACAGCGCCCGCACGGCCGGAACTGGCGCAAACTCGGTTTGGGATTTCATTGCTCGTCTCGATGCGTGAGAGTGTGTGGTGATACTGGACGATGCAGCTATTTTCTTGTTCGGCGATTTCAAATTTGCTTGCCCCGTCATCAATTCTCGGGCGAATTCGGGCTCGAATTCTGGCTAGCTTCGCAGCTATTCGAAAGAATTCGCCGCAACATGCTCTTCAGGAATCCGACCTCCTCAGGCGTGAATCCGGCTGAGAGATGCTCCGTGACGCTGCGGAAAATCGCCGGCATGCGCGCGGCGATGGCAAGGCCTTCGGGCGTGAGCGCGAGGCGCACCGCGCGGCGGTCTTCGGAGCTGCGCACGCGCTTCAGGAGCCCGCGCTTCTCCAGCCGGTCGACAAGCCGCGTGACGGCGCTCGCGTCGATGCCATACTCGCGGGCGAGTTCGGCGGCGAGCGTGCATTTGCCGGTCGCCACCATGAACAGGATGCTGGCCTGCTGGCTCGTTACGCCGAGTTCGGCAACGGCGCGCTGGGTGACCATGTTCGACATCGTCGATTTCACCCGCGAGATCAGGTAGCCGACGCTCTCACCAAGGTCGTAGTCGCGGACTTCGGGCGGGGGCGTGGGAGTCGGATCCGTCATGAGATTCTGCTGCGACTGCAATGGTTGACCAGGCAGGAATTATAGGGGCGGTTAGTTGACGCGGCAAGATTTATTCTGCCTTTGCCGAGAAACCTTTGCAGAGTAGGGGCTTAATCCGGCCCCACACGCATGGGAAAATGCGGGGCCGGCGGCGCGCCGGTTCCGCCGGTTTCTCTCATCGCATGCGTTGCGCGGGTGCGACGCTGCCCAACCTGATCCAGGGTGCTCCCTGATATGCGCGAGATCAATTCATCTGCGCGTGCTATACTTTCAGGTTCCCAAAGTGCGTCATTGCAGCGATGCTGAATTGACCCGCCGGCGATCGTCCAAGACAGTCGTCCGGCGCGGCTCGAAGCGGCGGCCGCGCGCCCTTGCCGGGCCTGCCAGCAGGGCATGCGCGGCGCACTCAACTGTACCCAGGTTCCTATGTCCCGCGCTCTTCGCAACATCGCCATCATTGCCCACGTCGACCACGGCAAGACCACGCTCGTCGACCAGCTCCTCCGTCAGACCGCCACGTTCCGTGACAACCAGCAGGTCGCCGAGCGCGTGATGGACTCGAACGACATCGAAAAAGAGCGTGGTATCACGATTCTTTCGAAGAACTGCGCGGTCGAGTACGAAGGTACCCACATCAACATCGTCGACACCCCGGGTCACGCCGACTTCGGCGGTGAAGTCGAGCGCGTGCTCTCGATGGTCGACTCGGTGCTGCTGCTCGTCGACGCCGTCGAAGGCCCGATGCCGCAAACGCGCTTCGTGACCAAGAAGGCGCTGGCGCTCGGCCTCAAGCCGATCGTCGTCGTCAACAAGATCGACCGTCCGGGCGCGCGTATCGACTGGGTGATCAACCAGACGTTCGACCTGTTCGACAAGCTCGGCGCGACCGAAGAACAGCTCGACTTCCCGGTCGTCTATGCCTCGGGCCTGAACGGCTACGCTTCGCTGTCACCGGACGCGCGCGAAGGCGACATGCGTCCTCTCTTCGACGCCGTGCTCGAATACGTGCCGGTTCGCGATGCGGATCCGGAAGGCCCGCTGCAGCTCCAGATCACCTCGCTCGACTACTCGACCTACGTCGGCCGTATCGGCGTGGGCCGCATCAAGCGCGGCCGCATCAAGCCGGGTCAGCCGGTGGCGCTGCGCTTCGGCCCGGAAGGCGAGGTGATGAACCGCAAGATCAACCAGGTGCTGTCGTTCAGCGGCCTCGAGCGCGTGCAGGTCGAATCGGCTGAAGCCGGCGACATCGTGCTGATCAACGGTATTGAAGACATCGGCATTGGCGCGACCATCTGCGCGGTCGACACGCCCGAAGCGCTGCCGATGATCACGGTGGACGAGCCGACGCTCACGATGAACTTCCTCGTGAACTCGTCGCCGCTCGCAGGCCGCGAAGGCAAGTTCGTGACGAGCCGCCAGATCCGCGACCGTCTCACGAAGGAACTGAACCACAACGTCGCGCTGCGCGTGAAGGACACCGGCGACGAAACCACGTTCGAAGTCTCGGGCCGTGGCGAACTGCACCTGACGATCCTGATCGAAAACATGCGCCGTGAAGGCTACGAGCTGGCCGTGTCGCGTCCGCGCGTGGTGCTGCACGAAGTCGACGGCGTGAAGCAGGAGCCGTACGAAATGCTGACCGTGGACGTCGAAGACGCCCACCAGGGCGGTGTGATGGAAGAGCTGGGCCGCCGCAAGGGCGAAATGCTCGACATGGCTTCGGACGGCCGTGGCCGCACGCGTCTTGAGTACCGTATTCCGGCGCGTGGCCTGATTGGCTTCCAGGGCGAGTTTATGACGCTCACGCGCGGCACGGGCCTGATGAGCCACGTGTTCGACGCCTACGGCCCGGTCAGGGAAGGCACGCTCGGCGAACGCCGCAACGGCGTGCTGATCTCGCAGGACGACGGCGCCGCCGTCGCCTACGCACTGTGGAAGCTGCAGGACCGCGGCCGCATGTTCGTGAAGCCGGGCGACGCGCTGTACGAAGGCATGATCATCGGCATTCACAGCCGCGACAACGACCTCGTCGTGAACCCGATCAAGGGCAAGCAGCTGACCAACGTGCGCGCCTCGGGCACCGACGAAGCCGTGCGCCTCGTGCCGCCGATCCAGATGTCGCTCGAATACGCCGTGGAATTCATCGACGACGACGAACTCGTGGAAGTCACGCCGCAATCGATCCGTCTGCGCAAGCGTCACCTGAAGGAACACGAGCGTCGCCGCGCGAGCCGCGAAGCCGGTGCCGAGTAATTTGCAGTTTTATCGCTTTTTTGCCGCACTGCAATGCAAACAGACTCACAGAAAAGCCGCCGCTTGATGGGCGGCTTTTTTGCGTCTGGCGGGGATTGCATTGCGCTGCGGGAAGAGAGCATTGCGAATGCCGCAAGAGCCCATATAAAAAGGGTTCCCGCGTGGTGTTCGGTCGCATTGCATCCTGTGGCGAGATGCGCATATGCGCTATACTCCGCGGATGCATGATTTAGGTCCTTCCAAGCAGACTTGATTCGCAATCCGCTAAACGGTCAGGCCGTGGCGCGGAAGGTTGAGTAACCCGCTATTTCTCGAGAAACTCGAAGAAAGGTGAGCGTAAATGTCGGAAACGATGAAGCAATTCCAGCTGAACTCCTATTTGTTCGGCGGCAATGCTCCGTATGTCGAAGAGCTATACGAAGCATATCTTGACAACCCTGCGTCCGTTCCGGACCAATGGCGTGAATACTTCGACGCACTGCAAAACGTGCCGTCGTCGAGTGGCACGACCGACAACGACATCGCCCACGGGCCGATCGTCGAGTCGTTTGCCCAGCGCGCAAAAGCCAATGCATTCGTCCCCAAGGGTGGCGGCGAAGACCTCGCAACGGCTCGCAAGCAAGTCTACGTTCAGTCCCTCATCGGCGCATATCGCTTCCTGGGCTCGCAGTGGGCCAATCTGGACCCGCTGAAGCGTCGCGAGCGCCCGCCTATTCCCGAACTCGAACCTGCGTTCTACGACTTCACCGAAGCCGACATGGACCAGACGTTCAGCGCTACGAACCTGTATTTCGGGTTTGAGCGCGCGACGCTGCGCGAGATCGTCAAGGCGCTGCGCGACACGTACTGCGGCACGATCGGCGCCGAGTACATGTACATCAGCGATCCTGAACAAAAGCGCTGGTGGAAGGAGCGTCTCGAGTCGATCCGCTCGACGCCGAGCTTCTCGAACGACAAGAAGAAGCACATCCTGCAGCGCCTGACGGCCGCCGAAGGCCTCGAGCGCTTCCTGCACACCAAGTACGTCGGCCAGAAGCGCTTCTCGCTCGAAGGCGGCGAGTCCTTCATCGCCGCGATGGACGAAGTCGTCCGTCACGCAGGCGCGAAGGGCGTGCAGGAAATCGTCATCGGCATGGCCCACCGTGGCCGTTTGAACGTGCTGGTCAATACGCTCGGCAAGATGCCGGCTGACCTGTTCGCCGAATTCGAAGGCAAGCACGTCGACGACCTGCCGGCTGGCGACGTGAAGTACCACAAGGGCTTCTCGTCGGACGTCGCAACCGAAGGCGGCCCGGTCCACCTGTCGCTCGCGTTCAACCCGTCGCACCTCGAAATCGTCAACCCGGTGGTCGAAGGCTCGGCGAAGGCCCGTATGGATCGCCGCGGCGATGCAGACGGCCTGCAGGTGCTGCCGGTGCAGATCCACGGCGACGCGGCCTTCGCAGGCCAGGGCGTCGTGATGGAAACGCTGAACCTCGCGCAAACGCGCGGTTACGGCACGCACGGCACGCTGCACATCGTCATCAACAACCAGATCGGCTTCACGACCTCGGACCCGCGCGACGCGCGTTCGACGCTCTACTGTACCGACGTGGTCAAGATGATCGAAGCGCCGGTGCTGCACGTGAACGGCGACGATCCGGAAGCGGTCGTGCTGGCGATCCAGCTCGCGGTCGATTTCCGCATGCAGTACCACAAGGATGTCGTGGTCGACATCATCTGTTTCCGCAAGCTCGGCCACAACGAGCAGGACACGCCGGCTGTCACGCAGCCGCTGATGTACAAGACGATCGCGAAGCACCCGGGCACCCGTGCGCTGTACGCCGAGAAGCTCGTGCAGCAGGGCGTCATCACGGCGGAAGACGGCGACAACTACGTCAAGGCCTACCGTGCCGCGATGGACGAAGGCCACCACACGGTCGACCCCGTGCTCTCGAACTACAAGAGCAAGTACGCGGTGGACTGGGTTCCGTTCCTGAACCGCAAGTGGACCGACGCTGCCGACACGGCAGTGCCGCTCGCCGAACTCAAGCGTCTGGCTGAGCGCATCACCACGATCCCCGAGAACTTCAAGGTTCACCCGCTGGTCGAGCGCGTCATCAACGACCGCCGCGCGATGGGCAAGGGCGAAGCGAAGCTCGACTGGGGCATGGGCGAACACCTCGCGTTCGCGTCGCTGGTCGCTTCGGGCTACGCAGTGCGCCTGACGGGCCAGGACTCGGGCCGCGGCACGTTCACGCACCGCCACGCCGTTCTGCACGACCAGAACCGCGAGCGTTGGGACGATGGCACGTACGTGCCGCTGCAAAACATCGGCGAGAACCAGGCGCAGTTCACGGTGATCGACTCGGTGCTGTCGGAAGAGGCCGTGCTCGGCTTCGAATACGGCTACTCGACCGCTGAACCGAACACGCTCGTCGCGTGGGAAGGCCAGTTCGGCGACTTCGTCAACGGTGCGCAGGTCGTGATCGACCAGTTCATCTCGTCGGGCGAAGTGAAGTGGGGCCGC
Organism: Paraburkholderia sp. J7; assembly: GCF_905220155.1. Classification (NCBI taxonomy): domain Bacteria; kingdom Pseudomonadati; phylum Pseudomonadota; class Betaproteobacteria; order Burkholderiales; family Burkholderiaceae; genus Paraburkholderia; species Paraburkholderia sp. J7. The sequence continues at coordinate 92,163 of NZ_CAJMYZ010000020.1, forward strand.
GTTTCGGGTCTCACGATGCTGCTGCCGCACGGCTACGAAGGCCAGGGTCCGGAGCACTCGTCGGCGCGTATCGAGCGTTTCCTGCAACTGTGCGCCGAGCACAACATGCAGGTCGTTCAGCCGACCACGCCGGCTCAGATCTTCCACGTGCTGCGCCGCCAGATGATCCGCCTGTTCCGCAAGCCGCTCATCATCTTCACGCCGAAGTCGCTGCTCCGTCACAAGGAAGCCGTGTCGGATCTGTCCGAACTCGCGAAGGGCACGTTCCAGCCGGTCATCGGTGAAGTGGACGAAAGCATCGACGCGAAGAAGGTCAAGCGCGTGGTGGCCTGCTCGGGCCGCGTGTACTTCGACCTCGTCGCGCACCGCCGCGAAGCGAAGGCAAACGACGTCGCGATCATCCGTATCGAACAGCTCTACCCGTTCGCGCACAAGCAGTTCGAAGCGGAGCTGAAGAAGTACGACAACGCGACCGAAGTGGTGTGGGTGCAGGACGAGCCGCAGAATCAGGGCCCGTGGTTCTACATCGAGCATCACCTGAAGGAAGGCATGAAGGAAGGCATGAAGCTCGCGTACAGCGGCCGTCCTGCTTCCGCATCGCCGGCTGTTGGCTACTACGCGAAGCACTACGAGCAGCAGAAGACGCTGATCGAAGGTGCATTCGGCCGCCTGAAGGGCGCGCAGGTCGCGAAGTAAGCACTAGAGCAACCGAACCGGGAAAGCGTGTGAATTCAAGGCACGCTTTCCCGCGCTCAAGTGCGCGACCCGGTTCGTCATACGGGGATGTCCCCGAAAAAGTATTCAGGAAAATCACATGGCTATCGTAGAAGTGAAGGTCCCGCAGTTTTCGGAGTCGGTGTCGGAAGGCACGATGCTGCAGTGGAAGAAGAAGCCGGGCGAAGCGATCGCTCAGGACGAAGTCGTCATCGAGATCGAAACCGATAAAGTCGTGCTCGAAGTGCCCGCGCCGGCAGCCGGCGTGCTGGCCGAGATCCTCGTTGGCGACGGCGCAACCGTCGAGAGCGAACAGGTAATCGCAAAGATCGACACGGAAGCCAAGGCTGGCGCCGCTGCAGCTCCCGCAGCCGCTGCCGCTCCGGCTGCTGCCGCGGCTCCCGCAGCCGCACCGGCTGCTGCTGTCGCCGCCTCGACGGCCAGCAGCACCGTGGCATCGCCCGCCGCGTCGAAGCTGATGGCGGAGAAGGGTCTGTCGGGCGGCGACGTCGCCGGCACGGGCCGTGACGGCCGCATCACGAAGCAGGACGTGCTCGGCGCAGGCGCGCCGAAGGCCGCTCCGGCCGCTGCACCGGCTGCCAAATCCGCTGCTGCTGCGAAGCCCTCGCTGCCGCAAGTCAACGCACCGGCATCGGCTGCGAACTGGCTCAACGACCGCCCGGAACAGCGCGTGCCGATGTCGCGTCTGCGTGCGCGTATCGCCGAGCGTCTGCTCGAGTCGCAGCAAACCAACGCCATCCTCACGACGTTCAACGAAGTGAACATGGCGCCGGTCATGGATCTGCGCAACAAGTACAAGGACAAGTTCGAGAAGGAACACGGCGTGAAGCTCGGCTTCATGTCGTTCTTCGTGAAGGCTGCGGTTCACGCCCTCAAGAAGTTCCCGCTCGTCAACGCGTCGATCGACGGCAACGACATCGTCTACCACGGCTACTTCGACATCGGTATCGCTGTCGGCTCGCCGCGCGGTCTGGTGGTGCCCATCCTGCGTAACGCAGACCAGATGAGCCTCGCCGACATCGAGAAGAAGATCGCCGAATTCGGCCAGAAGGCCAAGGACGGCAAGCTGTCGATCGAAGAAATGACGGGTGGTACGTTCTCGATCTCGAACGGCGGTGTGTTCGGCTCGATGCTCTCGACCCCGATCATCAACCCGCCGCAGTCGGCGATCCTCGGCGTGCACGCCACGAAGGAACGCGCTGTGGTCGAGAACGGCCAGATCGTGATCCGCCCGATGAACTACCTCGCGATGTCGTACGACCACCGCATCATCGACGGCCGCGAAGCCGTCCTGTCGCTGGTCGCAATGAAGGACGCGCTGGAAGATCCGGCTCGTCTGCTGCTCGACCTGTAATTCGCGTTGTAGCGCGAGCCAGGGCTCCCGTCCTGCTCGCGCATCCAGTCTCACACTGAGCGCCTTGCGCGCGGTATCCGGAAGCCGGACACCGCGCGTGGCGCTCACGTCTCGAAAGGATGACCATGTCCAAAGAATTTGACGTCGTCGTGATCGGCGCCGGCCCCGGCGGCTATATCGCGGCGATCCGCGCCGCCCAGCTCGGCAAGTCGGTTGCGTGTATCGAAAAATGGAAGAACCCGGCCGGCGCGCTGAAGCTCGGCGGCACGTGCCTGAACGTCGGCTGCATTCCGTCGAAGGCGCTGCTCGCCTCGTCGGAAGAGTTCGAAAACGCCCAGCACCACCTCGTTGACCACGGCATCAGCGTGGGCGACGTGAAGATCGACGTCGCGAAGATGCTCGCCCGCAAGGAAGGCATCGTCGAGAAGATGACGAAGGGTATCGAGTTCCTGTTCCGCAAGAACAAGATCACGTGGCTCAAGGGCCACGGCAAGTTCACCGGCAAGACCGACGCCGGCGTGCAGATCGAAGTGAGCGGCGAAGGCGAAACCGAAGTCGTCACGGCGAAGAACGTGATCATCGCAACGGGCTCGAAGGCGCGTCATCTGGCGGGCATCCCGGTCGACAACAAGATCGTCGCCGACAACGAAGGCGCGCTCTCGTTCGACACCGTGCCGAAGAAGCTGGCCGTGATCGGCGCCGGCGTGATCGGTCTGGAGCTGGGCTCGGTGTGGCGTCGTCTGGGCGCGGAAGTGACCGTGCTCGAAGCGCTGCCGGAATTCCTCGGCGCTGCTGACGTTGCGCTCTCGAAGGAAGCCGCCAAGCTCTTCAAGAAGCAGGGTCTCGACATTCACGTTGGCGTGAAGGTCGGTGAAGTGAAGGCGACGGACAAGAATGTCACGATCAACTACACGGACAAGGACGGCAACGCGCAAGTGCTCGAAGCCGATCGCCTGATCGTGTCGGTTGGCCGCGTGCCGAACACCGATAATCTCGGTCTCGAAGCGATCGGCCTGAAGGCCAACGAGCGCGGCTTCATCGACGTGGACGATCACTGTGCAACGGCAGTGCCGAACGTCTACGCGATCGGCGACGTGGTGCGCGGCCCGATGCTCGCGCACAAGGCCGAAGACGAAGGCGTGCTGGTGGCCGAGATCATCGACGGCCAGAAGCCGCATATCGACTACAACTGCATTCCGTGGGTGATCTACACCGAACCGGAAATCGCATGGGTCGGCAAGACGGAGCAGCAGCTCAAGGCAGAAGGCCGCGACATCAAGACGGGCCAGTTCCCGTTCATGGCGAACGGCCGCGCGCTTGGCATCAACAAGGCCGACGGCTTCGTGAAAATGATCGCCGACGCCAAGACCGACGAGCTGCTCGGCGTGCACATCATCTCGGCCAACGCATCGGACCTGATCGCGGAAGCCGTGGTGGCGATGGAATTCAAGGCTGCCGCCGAAGACATCGGCCGCATCTGCCATCCGCACCCGTCGTTGTCTGAAGTCATGCGCGAAGCAGCACTCGCGACTGACAAGCGCGCGCTCAACATGTAAGAGCGCCAGGGGCAGGGCGGCCGGCTTTTCTGGCCGCCCTGCCTCGATGTACCAGCATCACGTACGGAGGCGGGTGGGCGTTTGCCCTCCCGCCTTTCCTCATTTGCGGCCCACAAAATGAACGTCACCGAATACTACGAAAACGAACTGCAGAAGCGGGGATACAAGCCCGATACGGCGCAACGCGCCGCGATCGACCGGCTGCAGCGGTGCTACGACGAGTGGGTGGCATACAAGTCGCGGCGTTCGAACGCGCTCAAGAAGTTTCTGATTCACCCGGACCTGCCACGCGGCGTGTACATGTGGGGCGGTGTAGGGCGTGGCAAGAGCTTCCTGATGGACAGCTTCTATGCGGTGGTGCCGCTGCAGCGCAAGACGCGTCTGCACTTTCACGAATTCATGCGCGAGGTGCACCGCGAGCTTGAAGAGCTCAAGGGCCAGGCCGATCCGCTCGACGAACTCGCGCGCCGCATTGCGAAGCGTTATCGCCTGATCTGCTTCGACGAATTCCACGTCTCGGACATCGCCGATGCGATGATCCTCTACCGTCTGCTTGACCGCCTCTTTGAGAACGGCGTGCAGTTCGTGATGACGTCCAACTACGATCCCGATCTGCTCTATCCCGATGGCCTGCATCGCGACCGCATGCTGCCCGCGATCGAGCTGATCAAGAGCAAGCTCGACGTGCTCAACGTCGATGCGGGCGTCGACTATCGCCAGCGCACGCTGGCGCAGGTCGAGGTCTATCACACGCCGCTCGGCGCGGCTGCCGACAAGGCGTTGCGCCACTCGTTCGCGGAGCTTGCTGCCGTGCCCGACGAAAGCCCGCTATTGCGCATCGAGAAGCGCGAGCTCAAGGCGTTGCGCAAGGCCGACGGCGTGGTGTGGTTCGATTTCGCGACGCTGTGCGGCGGTCCGCGCTCGCAGAACGACTATCTGGAACTGGCGAGCCGCTTTCACGCCGTGATCCTCTCAGGCGTCCCGCAGATGACGCCGCGCATGCAGTCCGAAGCGCGCCGCTTCACGTGGCTCATCGACGTGTTCTACGACCACAAGGTCAAGCTGTTGATGTCGGCCGCCGTGCCGCCCGAAGAACTCTACGTTGAAGGCCCGATGGCCAACGAGTTCACGCGCACGGTGTCGCGTATCGTCGAAATGCAGTCGAAGGAATATCTCGAAACGCCGCGCCGCATTGTCGATACGGCGCTGACCTGACGGCACGGCACGGCGCCCGCACCGCGTGTGCGGGTTGTGGGCGCATGCGCGGCGGCACACTGGCATCAGGCTAGTCTCGAAATAGCGCTGCGGCACCTTTTTCAAGATTCGGACTCGTCTGATAGGGACGGCGAGGGCGAGTGGATATCGTTTGTCGGTACAGCTTCTGACAAAGGACTCTCCATGACCCCGCATCGCGATATTACCGACGAAGAATGGCAGCGCGTGATGCTGCTCCTGCCCGAACTGCGCCCGCGCACCGAGTTGCGCGGCCGGCCGCTTGCCAACACGCGCTCGGTGCTCAACGGCGTACTGTGGATCATGTATAGCGGCGCGACCTGGTCGGCCATGCCGCGCCGCTACCCTTCGTATCAAACCTGCCATCGCCGCTTCAAGACCTGGCACGACAACGGCGTGCTCAAGTCCGTGATGGGCGAGTTGTTCGGCGAAGAGGGCGTGACGTTGTGCGACACCATCGAAACGCGTATGCGCAAGCACGTGAGTCGTGCGGAAAAAGCGGCGCGCAGGCAGGAAGCGGCACGCAACACGCCGCGCAATTCGCCGTTCGTACCGGTGGCGCCCGCGTCCGCGCCATCGCAGCCATTCAACTATCGCTCTGTATATCGTCACACGGCGTAACACCAGCGCGTATCAAACTCCGGCCGAAGCGGCGCATGTGCCCGCTTCGGCCGGTTTCGTCTCTCAGGTTCCCTTGCCGGTTTGCGCGCCGGTTCTTAGCTCAATCCGTTCACTGCTGGCGCACCCAGGTCTGCGAGCGGCCAAGCAGCGAAATGCCCAAATAGCCACGCACGACGAGTTTCTGGCCACCGTCTTCCGTATGCATCTTGCAGCGGTAGATCTTGCCGTTCTCGGGGTCGAGAATGTGGCCGCCGTCATAACCGTCGTCGCTTTTCTTCATGCTGTCGATGATCGTCATGCCGAGGATCAGCTGATCCTTGCGTGCGTCGGTGCAGGCCGTGCAGCGCCGGTCGGGCTGGTCATTCGCACTGAGTCCCTTGATGACCTTGCCACTTAGATCGCCGTTGGCGTCGGCGCTGATCTGCACGAGCGCCTTCGGTTGGCCGGTGTGATCGTCGATCGTCTGCCAGACGCCGACAGGCGTGTCGCTCTGCGCGTGCGCGGCGAGCGCGCTGCACAGCAGTGCGCTCGCCAGCGCGACACGGCGCGCCGCGCGTCCCATGAATCGGCTCATGTCTTCCTCCACTGATGTTGTTTGTCATGTCGATGCTGCCCGTGCGGCGCGACTGGCACGCCGCAAGGTGAGGGCAGGATACTGGAAAGGATCGCGCGCGTTTGAGAGAAGGCACTCTAGTTTGTCCGGGTGCGGGGCGCCGCATCCGGTCGACAACCGGTTGGCGGCTAAACGTGCCGTTTGCGTCGGGGGCACAGCGCCCGCCGTTCGCGAGACATGATCGATCGCACTTTCCGCTCTGTGTGGCGCTGGACCAAAACGGCCACCGGCGCAAGGACACCGCACAATTCCTCGGAATTTCTCGCAAAGTGTTGTGGGAAAAGATACGTAATCGGCAAATTTTCTACGAGCGACCCGAAACACGTGAAAGTGAGTAATAATTGTGCCGATTTGTAAAAATTAGAACTGTTCAAAGCAGGTACTACATGGACTACAAGTGGAGAGTTCGTCGCACCGCCTTGGCGGTGCTGGTGTTAGTCGGGGGTATCGGTACGGGCTGCGCACAGACGCCGCCTGACAATCCAGCAGTAGCGGCGCCCGTAGCACAGACCACCGCCGCACCCGCAGTGCAGGACGAGCAGGTAGCAACCGCTGCGTTGCCTACGGCAGCGAGCGCAGCGATCCAGCCGGGCGTACTCACGCCGGATGAAGCGAAGCAGAACGCCGCAGGCAACGTTGCCGAGTTGCAGCAGATGCTGCGAGGTTCGGATCTCGCCGAGTTGCGTACGACGTACAACGGCTCGTATGGCGCGAGCTTGCTGTTTTACGGCAAGGAAATGACGTACTACGTCACGCTGTTCCAGAACAAGACGTTCTGGCGCGTGATCAAGACGAGCGACGAGACGCGTGCTGAAGCGATCTATCGCGACTTCGCGATGAAGTCGGCGCAGCTTGCCGAAGTGGAAATCCGCCGCACGCGCCTTGAAGCGCAGAAGGCTTTCACGGACCGCATGATCGCGCTCACGCAGGATCATGCGAACCGGCTCCAGGCGGATCTGGCTATCGCGCGCGAACAGCAGGCGCTCGTCGCGGACCAGCAGAAGCAGGGCCGCGATCAGGCGAACGCGTTGCAGGCGCAGAAGACGGCCGCCCAGGCGCAACTGCGCACGGTGCAGCGTCAGGTGCGCGAGTTGCAGCAACAGGTTGAAGGCGGTCTGCCGATCCGCTGATCAACAGTACGCGGTATGGCTTGGGCGCCCGTTTGGCGTCCAGTCTTGCGAGACTGCAGATGCGACACGCAAAAGGCGGAGCGCCAATGGCGCTCCGCCTTTTTTCATGCCGCGACCGTGCCGGGCGCGCTCAGTGCTTGCCGTGGCGATGCGTGTCGCGGCCCTTGTGGGATTCGTCTGCGGAATGAGGCTTGGGTTGCGAGCGGGTGGGCGAAGGGTCCACGGCGATCGGATCGCTCGCGGGGAAGGTTTCGTCGAGTGCTTCGTCGAGCGGGTCTTCCTGCGAGGGCTGCGGGGCTTTCGGCTTGGATGCGCTCATAGCGGTCTCCCTGGCGATAGGCGTCATGTTCAGAATAACGCAAAGCCAGGATCGTGGCCGTGAGCGACGACTGCCAGGCCGATTTGAGGCGCAGAACGAGGCGCAAAAGCGCAACTGCGGTGAACTCGACGAAGCGCGCGCAAAAGAGCGGGCGCGCCGTGGCGCGCCCGTACTGTCCTGAAAACCGGCGCGGCGTGCAACGAGCGCGCCAGCGCGCAGCGGCTTAGCTGTTGCCCGAGCCTTCGCCGCCGTTGCCGCCGTTATTCACCGCTCCATAGAGGCGGCGGCGGCGCGTGACGACGACCGGGCCGTCCTGGGACGCACGGTCGTTGCCCGGTGCACCCGAAGGTGCGCCGGACGGCGCCGACCAGTTTTCGCGCGGCTCGCGCGATTCACGCGGTTCTCGTTGTTCACGCGGACCATGGCCGCCATGGCTGCCGTGCGGGCCGCGGCTCGTATGCTCGCCGTGCGAGCTGCGAGCGCCGCCCGGGCGCGGACCCGGCCGGGTGCCGGTGTCGAGCTGGATGGTCGAAATGGCGCGCTTGTAGATGCCTTGCAGGCCAACGGGCGTGCGCAGCATCACCAGGTACTGATCGAACGACTCGATGCATCCGGTCAGGCGAATGCCGTTGACCAGATAGATTTCGACGCGCTTTCTTTCCTTACGCGCGGCGTTCATGAAGTCGTTTTGCGGGTGCGATTCTGCGGAAGGCATGGACTAGATTTGGCCAGGCGGCGCAATGCCGCAATCAGTTGGAAACGTTTGCTCGCCGCGATTCTACCTTGTGTCGGCGAAGCGCGCGTGCGGGGAATAAGCTTACTGCAGAACTATACCGGCTCGCGGCCGCAACCGCAGATTGACGAAAAATGCATCGCTGCGTCCCTTGTCGTCGGCCGCTGGGAAGCGGGCGCCCGGATGACAGGTTGCAATATTCAGCGACAGTGGTTTTCGAGGGCGAGACCTGCTGACGATATGTCACTCGTGTTCTCAGACCCGTGACGTTTCGACGCGCATGCGCTCACCCTCACAGCGTAGTCCATGACGGCCGGCCATGCTCGACCGATTCACGGCCGGCTTGAAGTTTGGTACCGCGGCGCATCGCTCGGCTGCACGATGCATGTCGATCCGCTTGCGACGATTCTCGCGGTGCGCGAGGGCTGCGTTCCGTGCGGCGGCGCACGTCGGAGCGCCGTATTGGCACTTTATTGGCAACTGGTCGGCCGTGGATGGCGGGCGCGGCGGCGCACGAAAAGCGAAATCGCTGCTTGCGCGGAATAAGCGCACCGGCTGCAACGTTTTACGCGATATCGGCGATGGACCTCAATGGAGGGAATCATGGAGCGGTTTCGCAAAGTTCTTGCGTATGTCGTCTGGGCGGCGCTGGCCGGCGTTGCGGGTGCGGGCCTCACTGCCTGTGGCGACATGAATCCGGGCGGGGCGTCGTCGACCAGTTCGGGCGGCTCGTCGGGCGGTGGCTACTGAGCGGCGTGCGGCGTGTTGCTTCAACCGTCGCCGGAGTTCGAAGCACAGGTCGTGGCGCAACTCGCGCCGATGCGACGCTATGCGCGCGCCCTGACCGGCGACGCCGCGTGGGCTGACGACCTCGTGCAGGACGCCGCGGAGCGCGCGCTCTCGCGCTGGACTTCGTTTCGACCGCAAAGCAATCTGCGCGCGTGGCTGTTCACGATCCTGCGCCATCTCTACATCGACCAGTTGCGCGGCCGGCGCGAGATCGCGGTGGACGACGAAGCCGCGCCGTGGCGCACGCTCGAAGCGCCGCACGGCGAAGTGGATGGGCTCGTGCTGCGCGATCTGCAGCGGGCGCTCTATGCGTTGCCGGCGGCGCAGCGCGAGGTGCTGCTGCTCGTGTGTGTGGAGGAGTTGAGCTACAGCGAGGCGTCGGCGGTGCTCGGGGTGCCGGCGGGCACGGTGATGTCGCGGCTCTCGCGGGCGCGCGAGCATCTGCGCGCGTTGCTCGATACGGGCCCGGTGCAGGATCCGGGCCGCGAGTCGGCGCAACGCGCGACGCCGCTCAGGGTGGTGGGGACGCTACGATGAATGACGACGATCTCGGCCACGAACGCGATGGCGCGCCGCCTGGTGCCCCTGACAGCGGCGCTGAAGAGGATCTTGCGATGCTGGGCGCTTTCGTCGACGGCGAACTGCCCGCGGGCGAGCGCGAAGCGCTGCAGGCGCACCTCGCGAACGATCCGCGCGCGGCGGCGCGTGTCGCGGCCTGGCGCGCGCAGAAGGCCGCGCTGAAGGCCTTGTGCGAAGGCTCGCGCGTGTCTGGCGAGGGTGCGGTGCCCGGTGCCGACGCCGCCACGCCTGCCGTGCTCGTGCTGCGTCCGCGCGTGCCGTGGTGGTGGCGCGCGGGTATCGCGGCGGCGTGGGTGGCAGTGGGCGCAGGGCTCTCGGTGACGGCCGCCCTGGTCGTGCCGCAGCTCGCGGGTCTCGCGCCAGAACGGCTCGCCGATTTGGCGCCGGGGGCCGTACGCAGCGAAACGCCCGAAGCGTTCGCGCGCCGCGCCGACATCGCCTATGCGGTCTATTCGCCGGAGCAGCGGCATCCCGTGGAAGTGGGTGCCGCCGACGAGGCGCATCTCGTCGCGTGGCTCTCGAAGCGCCTCGGCAAGCCGCTTTCGGTGCCGTCGCTCGCGGAGTATGGTTATACGCTCGTAGGCGGACGTCTGTTGCCCGGCAACACGGGTCCGGCGGCGCAGTTCATGTACGAGAACGATGCAGGCGAGCGCCTCACGCTCTACGTGGCTGGTTCGGCCGCGGAGCGTGACCCCGTACGTCTCTTGCGCGACGGCAATCGCCGCACGTTCTACTGGAGCACCGAACGCACGGGCTATGCGCTCTCGGGACCGCAGACGGAACCGAAGCTGCACGAGATCGCGCTGGAGGTCTGCGGCGCGCTGGGCGGCAAGCCCGGGCAGTGGTGACGAGTGGTTTCGATGAGCGACGCCAGCGGAGCGGGCCGATGAACGACGCCGCGCCGACCTTGCCACCCGGCATCGACGAGGCCCGTTTCGCGCGCGCACTCGCCGCGTTCGAAAGCATTGTCGGCGCGCCGAACGTCTGCCGTGGCGGCGCCTCGCTCGAGCCGTATTTCGACCCGTTCGTGCCGGTTGCCGATGCCCATGCCTTCGCGCCGTCGGCCGCGATCCTCCCCGCGAGTGTCGAAGAGATCCGCGCGATCCTGCGCGTGGCGAACGAAACGCGCGTGCCGCTCTGGACCGTTTCCACGGGACGCAACTTCGCCTATGGCGGCGCCGCACCGCGCCTCGCGGGCTCGGTCGTGCTCGACCTGCAGCGCCTGAACCGCATTCTCGAAGTCGACGAGCGTCTCGCGTGGGCGCGCGTCGAGCCCGGCGTGAGTTATTTCGATCTGCATGCACACCTGCGTGAGCAGCATGTGCGCCTGTGGGTCGATCCGCCCGCAGCGGGCTGGGGCAGCGTGGTCGGCAACACGCTCGAGCGCGGCTTCGGCACGACCGCCTACGGCGACCACGCCGCGTCGCAGTGCGGCATGGAAGTCGTGCTCGCCAACGGCGACGTGGTACGCACCGGTATGGGTGCGATCGAAAACGGCACGGCGTGGCAACTTTACAGGCCCGGCTACGGGCCGTCGTTCGACGCGCTCTTTACGCAGTCGAACTACGGCGTCGTCACGAAGATGGGACTCTGGCTCATGCCGGCGCCGCAGGCGTTCGTGATTGGCGAGATCCAGTTTGCGCGCGAGGACGATCTCGGCGTGCTCGTTGATACGCTGCGCGCACTGCAGCTCGGCGGCACGATACGTCAGCACGCCGCGATCGAAGGCGCAATCCGGCGTGCCGCGAGCCTTGCGCCACGCTCGCGCTGGTACGAAGGCGAGGGCGCGATGCCCGAGGCCGCCGTCGCCGCCATGCAGCGCGACCTGGGCGTCGGCCGCTGGAATTTGCACTACGCGCTTTATGGCGCGCCCGAGGTCATCGACATGGAGCGGCGCATTGTCGAGCGTGCGTTCGCTGGTGTACCTGGCGTGCGTTTTTCTGCGCGGCGCTATGTGGAAGGCGAAGAACCGCAGGGTGGCGCGGATCGCAATCTGGCGGGCATTCCGGCGATGAGCGCGTTTCGCATGCTCGACTGGCGCGGCGGCGAGGGCGCGCATGTGGACTTCTCGCCGCTATGTCCCGCCGACGGCCGCGACGCGCTGCGCCAGTATGCGCTCGTCAAGGCGCGCGCGGCCGAGTACGGTTTCGATTACTACGGCGGTTTCACCGCGGCGGGGCGCTATCTGCATCATGTATTCGCGGCGATCTTCGCGCGCGAGCGCCGTGACGACGCGGCGCGCGCGGGCGACCTGCTACGTGCGCTGATGAGCGACGCGGGCGCGGCCGGCTACGGCGTATACCGTTCGCATCTGCTCTACATGGATTACGCCGCGGCGCAGTACGCGTTCAACGACGGCGCGCTGTTGCGGCTCGCGCAAACCGTGAAGGATGCGCTCGATCCACAGGGCGTGCTCTCGCCGGGCAAGCAGGGCGTCTGGCCCGCGGCGTGGCGCGCGCAACGCGGCTATACGTGACCGATTCACTTCAGGACTGCGTAGCGATCGGCAGGAGGGCGCACGGAGGGCTAGATGGACAGGCGGGCTTTTCTCTGCGATGTAGGTGCCGTGGCATTTGGCGCGGCTTGGCAGACGCATGCGCTGCGGGTTGCGTTGGGCGAACGCCCGCCTCGTGCGAGTGCGGTGTTGAATTCGGCAAATGGCGTGGTGTTCGACCCGGCGCTCGCGCGAGGCCGCGTGCTCGCGCAAGAGGCGGCGTGCGCGGGATGCGTTGCGTGGGCCATAGGCGATCATGGCGGCGGCGTGGCGGACGACGACATCGGCACCTTGTGGCACGCGCGGATCGCGCGGCGGCTCGAGCCCGGCGCGGCCTTGATAGGCGCATTGCGCCCATCGGATCGCTTCGTGCTTGAGCGCCTCGCAAACGCGCGCGGGGTGACGTTTCGCAACGCTGCCTGGTAGACCTTATCGTTTCCTGGCGCTCTTGCTTCAGCGTCTCGTGTCTAAGGGGTCTTCGCGGTTTTCGCGATTTCCTCGTCGCGCAACTGGCGGCGCAGGATCTTGCCGATGGTCGATTGCGGCAGGGACTCGCGGAACTCCACGAGGCGCGGCACCTTGTAGCCCGTGAGCTGCTGGCGGCAGAACTGGATCAGCGCGTCTTCCGTGAGGGCGGGGTCGCGCTTCACGACGAATACCTTCACGCGCTCGCCCTGCACCGGATCCGGCACGCCGATCGCGGCCACCTCGCGCACGCCGGGGTGCATTGCCAGCACGTCCTCGATCTCGTTCGGATACACGTTGAATCCCGACACGAGAATCATGTCCTTCTTGCGGTCGACAAGGCGGATATAGCCGCGCGCATCCATCACGCCGATGTCGCCGGTCGTGAGCCATCCATCGGCAAACACCTTTGCCGTTTCGTCCGGACGATTCCAGTAGCCCTTCATCACTTGCGGGCCCTTCACGCAGAGCTCGCCGGGTTCGCCGATGCCGGCCCACGTGCCGTCGTCCTTCCGAAAGCGCACCTGCGTGGAAGGTGCGGGCAGCCCGATGGAGCCTTCCGGATGCGCCTGGCCCGCGTCCAGGCGTTCGACATCGACGGGATTCATCGAGACGATCGGCGAGCATTCGGTGAGCCCATAGCCTTCCACGACTGACTTGCCCGTCACGGCCCGGAAGCGGTCGGCGATGGCTTTCTGCATGGCCATGCCGCCCGCCATCGCGAGCTTGAGGCCCGAGAAGTCGCGCTCGCGGAACTCCGCGTTATCGAGCAGTGCGCTATAGAGCGTGTTGACCGCGCTGATGCAACTGAACGTCTCGTGCCGCAGCACCTTCATGACGCGCTTCATGTCGCGCGGATTGGCGATCAGGATGTTGCGGCCGCCGAGTGCGAGGAAGATCAGCGCATTGATGGTGAGCGAATAGATGTGATAGAGCGGCAACGGTGTGAGCACCGTCTCGGCCTTGGCGTCGAGCTGGTTGCCGACCCAGGCCTTTGCCTGCTGCACGTTCGCGAGCACGTTGCCGTGCGTGAGCATTGCACCCTTCGCGACACCCGTGGTACCGCCCGTGTATTGCAGGAACGCGAGGTCCTCGGCGCGCGTCGCCACCGGGGCGTGCGGTGCACGCGCGCTGTGCGCGAGCGCATCGAGAAGACGCACGGCGTGCGGAAGGTGGTAGGGCGGCACCATCTTCTTCACGTGGCGCAGCATGACGTTGATGAAGCGGCCCTTGAGGTTCACGCCCTCGCCGAGCAAGTCGCCAAGCGCCGTCACGACGATGCGTTGCACCTGCGTGCCGGGCAGGGCCGCTTCGAGCGTGGCCGCGAAATTCTCGAACACGACGATGGTCTGCGCGCCGCTGTCCTGCAACTGATGCGCAAGTTCGCGCACGGTGTAGAGCGGATTGACGTTGACGACCACCGCACCCGCCTTGAGTGCGCCGAAGAGAGCAACCGGATACTGCAAGGTGTTGGGCAGCATGATCGCGACACGCTCGCCTCGCTGTACACCCGCGCCTTGCAGCCAGGACGCGAACGCCGTGGCTTTGCGGGCGAGCGCGGCGTAGGTCATCGGCGAGCCCGCGCTCACATAGGCGACGCGCTCGCCAAAGCGCGCCGTGCAGTCGTCGAAGAAGTGTGTGAGCGAGGCGTACTGGCTTGCGCCAATTTCGTGCGGCACGCCGGGAGGGTACGAGGCGTACCAGATGCCGTCGGTATTGGGTGGCGGCGCCGTAGCTGGGAGCGCCTTAGCTGGCGGCGCCGTAGCTGGGGCCGCTGCCTGAGCGGAGACTGCCACAGGGCTCGCCGGATCGGGCTGGGGCGTTTCGCTCATGGTGGACCTCCGGGCGGTATATCAACCGACTGCAAATGCCTGTTCGCTTACATCATGCAACGCCACGCGCCGTGCAGCCAGGAGGTCTTACCCGGTGTGCGAATGCGGGCGCCGGTCAAGATCAGCAAAAAGGCCGTGCGGGTGAACCCGGCACGGCCTTTATTGTGTTGCTGCAGCGCGGCGTTACGGGGCCGCCCGCACGTCAGACGCCGGACACCTCTTTCGCGGTCTGCGTCATGTCGATGCCTCGACGTTCGCGGCTGAACGGGATCAGCACGGCGATCACAACGGCGACCGTACCGGCGACGATCGCCATGGCCATTGCATAGTCCTGGTTGTGCGTTTCGGCAAGCGAAGCCTGCAGCGTGGCGTTCACCGAAGCGAACAGGTTACCGAGCTGGTAGACGAGGCCAGGGAAGGTCGCACGCACTTCGTCAGGCGAAATTTCGTTGAGGTGCACCGGGATCACCCCCCACGCGCCTTGCACCGAAATCTGCATGAGGAACGCGCCGAGTGCGAGCAGCACGGGGCCTTGCGAGAATGCCCACAGCGGCAGCACGGGCAGCGCGATCAGCGCGGCGATGAAGATGGCCTTGCGGCGTCCGATTTTTTCAGACATCTGCCCGAAGAAGAGGCCGCCTACGATCGCGCCGATATTGAGCACGATGGTGATGATCGAAACCGTGTGCGGATCGAAGTGATGCTGTTCGCGCAGGAAGGTCGGATACAGATCCTGCGTGCCGTGCGAGAAGAAGTTGAACGCCGTCATCAGCACGATGGCGTAGAGGGAAAGCTTCCAGTTGTGCTTGAGCGTGCTGATGAGGCTCGGACGCGCGCGCTTTTGCATCTCCTTGAAGGCCGGCGACTCGGGCACGTGCAAACGCACATAGACCACGAGCAGCGCAGGCAGCACGCCGACGAAGAACATGCCACGCCAGCCGATGTGCTGATACAGGACGCCAAACACGATCGAGGCGAGCAAATACCCGCTCGGATAGCCCGCCTGCAGCAGGCCGGAAACGATGCCGCGCGACTTGGGCGGAATGGTTTCCATGGTGAGCGCGGAGCCCACGCCCCATTCGCCGCCCATCGCGACGCCGAAGAGCGCGCGCAGGACGATGAAGGTGGTCAGGTTGGGCGAAAAGCCCGTGAGCAGTTCGAGCAGGGAATAGCACGCGATGTTGATCATCAGCGTGGGGCGGCGGCCGTATTTGTCGGCGAGTCGGCCGAATATCAGCGCGCCGAGCGGGCGCATGGCCAGTGTCAGCGTAATGGCAAAAGCCACTGCCGGGATTTTGGTGTTGAATTCGGTGGCGATGTCTTTCAGAACGAAAACCATCAGAAAGAAATCGAATGCATCGAGCGTCCATCCCAGGTACGCCGCGATCGTGACGTTCTTCTGTTCACGCGTCCAGCTCATGTTGATTCTTCTCCTGTGAAACTAGGGCAATGCCATGTCTCCTGTCGATCGCGGTTGGCGTTTTGGCGCTTGTCGCGATCTCATGCACGTGTCGGCATTGCGTTGTGTGGCTTGGTTGTGTCGCTTGGAGCGGCCCCCCCGTAACGGGCCGTGCGCGAGCAGTGTACGCCCGGCGTTAAACATTTGCATGCTTCTTGACTACACCCCGTAGTAATCCCTGGGAAGTTCGGCTATATGCGAAAGCATTTTGTTTTAATCGTAATTAAAACGTAATGAATGTGCAGGCAATTAAATGAGCGAATGCATTAAAGGGATGTCGATGAACCAAAGCAAACGAGCGGGCATTTGCCCGCTCGTTTGCCTTGAAAAATCACACGATGCCTGTCGCGCGATTTAGCTGCGAAGTAACCAGCCGATGGCGCGCGAGATGACGTCGTGCCATTCGCCCATTTGCGTCTGGCGCAGGACCGTTGCCGCGCTCATCCACGGCGTGCGTGCGCCCGTCTGGCCCCAGCGCCATTCGCCGGTCGGGTTGACGAGCACGGCGGTGGGTTTGCCGAGCATTGCGCTCAGGTTTGCGGCGACGGCGTCCACGCTCAACACGGCGTCGAGCTGCTCGATGCAGGCCGCCGTATCGGCAAAGCTCGCAATGCCGGGCCCGTAGTGACTCACCGCGCCACGGGGCGTGCCGTTCGCCAGTTCGGCGGCGGGGTGGTGCAGGCTGACGAACTGGACTTCGCGCGTGAGCGCGGGGTGGGTCGTCAGGCGCTCGATTTGCTCGAGCGGCACGCTGCGCAAGCCGGCCCAGCAACGCTCCTTGCTGCCGATTTCCGAGGCGTGCTGTTGCGCGCAGTCCCAGAAGAGGCCGACAAGGCGTTTGCCTGGCGCGTGCGCACGCAACGTTTGCGACCACGTGGACGCCCGTTCGCGCGCTGCCGCGGGCGCACGCAGATAAGCGTCGAAATACGGTTGGGGCCGCGGTGAATCGGCGGCTGCGAGCAGTGGCAGGTGGAGCAGTGTGGCCTGCAGCGTCGGCGCGAATGCCTTGATCGTGTCGTGCGTTTCGGGCGGCAGGGGCGCGCTCACCGCAAGCGGGCGCGCGGTGCCAAGCACGGTGCACCCGGGCAAGGAAGCATGCACGAGGCCATGTATCGCGTGGTCGCACGTGAGCATGATTTCGGCGCCCGCGTCACGCCACTGGCGCACGCACGCGAACAACAGGAACTGGTCGCCAAAGCCCATCTGGTGCGTCACGAGCACGCGCTCGCCGCGCAGGTCGCGCTGGCCGCTCCACATCGGCGCTTCGGCGTAACGATAGTTGCCGCTGTCGCCGCGATTGCGTTCGAGCCAATGTGTGAACCCGCGCGTGTCGCCGAGGCTCAGCAACGCTTCGGCCAGCCACTTGCGCGCCCTTAGCGCGTCTCGCGAGAGGTCCGCCGGATGGCGGCTCAACGCGGTTTCGAGGTGGTCGATGGCGCGCTGCGTTTCGCCGCTCAGATAGAGGTCGCGTCCGATCCGCGCTTCGCAGAAAAGCGGGCTCCACGGTAACGACTGATGCGCGAGCCAGTTGGCGGCTGCCTCGGCGTGACGCCCGCGCAGGCGCAACGCGCGGCCTCGCGCATGGATGAACCCGCGATGCTCGGGGTCGAGCGCGAGTCCTTTGTCGGCCCAGGGCAGCATCTGCTCGTCGCGCCGCGATTGCACCAGCGTTTCACAGATCTGCATGAGCAGGCCCGTGTTGTCGGGCGCGTGCGCGTGGGCTTCGAAGGCTGCGAGAAGTTTTTCCTGGGCGGATTGGGACATGGGGCGGCCTGACATCGAACGTTTCTGGGAGACAGAAAAATTCTATCGACGCCATCCTGCAGGGGAATCAGACGAATCTGAGATATCGCGGGACTGGCGCTGTCGGGGCGCCGCTCAGGAGAATGGGCGCAAAAAAACGGCGGCGCTGCGCCCGAAAGCGCGGCGCCGCCGCTGTGCCGGTCGTCAGACCCGGCGATGCAATCCGCTATTAGAAGATGTTGCGGAAACCGACTGCGACACCGGTCTGATTGTTGCGGCCCGGGAAGTCGGCGGTTGCCGAGCCGGTGCCGCGCATGAAGTCGACCGTGCCATACACTTCGGTGCGCTTCGACAGTGAGTATTCGGCCAGCATCACGGCCGAGTAGCGCACGCCGGTGCTGAGCGTCACGCCGTCTTCGTTCAGGCCGTTCTTGGCGTGGTCGTAGTAGTACGCAGCCGTCAGCAGGAGCGGCGAGGTGACCTGCCACGTTGCGCCGGCATAGAGGCCGTTGTCGATACGGTTGGTTTTCGTCACAGGGTTCATGAAGTTGATCGCCGCGGGCGAGTTCGCGGCTGCCATGTACTGGTCCACCACGCCCGTATTGTCCTGACCCCACAGCCAGCCGCCGTACAGGTGAACCGAACCGAGCGCATAGACCGCGCCGAGGTTGGCCACGCGGTACTTGTTGTTGTGCGCGTCGCTGTTCTGCTGGTAGCCCGCGAGCAACTGGACCGGACCGGCCGCGTAGGTGGCCGTGAAGCCGTACATGTTGCTCGCGCCGACGCTGCCGGCCACGCCGCCGAAGCTGTACATGCCTTCGACTTCGAGGCCGCCGAACTTGCCGTCGTACTTGACCGAATTGTTCTCGCGCAGACCGTAGCCGAGTGCACCCGGCAGCCAGCCATCCTGGTCGAAGTTGCCGACGGTCAGCGGGTCGAAGGTGTTACCGAGCTGATCGAACAGCGGCGTGTTCTGATGGCCCATCGTGACCGTGCCGTACTGGCTGCTCGATACCCCGACGTACGCCATCCGGTTGAACAGCGTATTCGAGCTTGCCAGTTGGCCGTTCCAGAGGTTGAAGCCGTTTTCGAGGCGGAAGACGGCAGACAGGCCGCCGCCGAGGTCCTCGGAGCCCTTCAGGCCCCAACGGCTGCCGGTGATCGGGCCCTGCGTCATCTGCAGCTCGTTGTCGTTGTGCGCGTTAGCGTTCGTGAGGTAACGGATGCTGGTGTCGACGATGCCGTACAGCGTGACCGAGCTTTGCGCGAAGCTGTGCTGGCAAGCGAGAGCGAGGGCAACGCCGCCGATGGCCGATGCAATCTGGGTATGTCTCACGATGGGATCCTTTTTCTTCTGCTGCGTGTTGTAAGTTGTTCGGACCGCCGGGGTGCCGGGGCCGTATTGCGTGTATGCCGAGCCAGTGGATGCTGACCGGGGGCCGATGATAGACGCTCGATAAAAGGCTGAAAACGCTGGCTGTCGCGCGATTGCAACGGTTGCGCGTGCAAGTATCTACTGGTGCATTTCGTTTCTGAGACAACTCAGGCCGCATAGAGCCGGACGCAAAAGCACAAATGTTATTTAATGAACGGTCGTGCTTTTCCCTATTTTCGTGGCCGGCGGGCCCCGCTAGAATCGTCGGCATCTCATCGCGTTCCGCAATGCGGAACTTCGGCCGGTCGACAGACATCAAGGAGACGAAAGCATGCGGGTCAGGGAAATGTTCGAGCTGGGTGGTCAGGTCGCACTCATCACCGGCGGCTCGCGCGGGCTGGGTTTGCAGATGGCGCAGGCGCTAGGCGAGATGGGCTGCCATGTGGTGATTACCGCGCGCAAGGCCGACGAACTCGCCGAGGCGGCGAGCCATTTGCAGGCGCTCGGCATCAAGGCGACCACGATCGTGAGCGATCTGCAGCGCGCCGAAGCCGTCAAGCCGCTCGTGGACGAGACGCTCGCGGTCTGCGGTCAGATCGACATCCTCGTGAACAATGCGGGCGCTACGTGGGGCGCCCCCGCGGAGGACTACCCCGACGAGGCGTGGCACAAGGTCATGAACCTGAACGTGAACGCGCCGTTCTTCCTCGCGCGCGAAGTGGGCAAGCGCAGCATGATCCCGCGCCAGCGTGGCAAGATCATCAACGTGGCTTCGATTGCCGGGCTGAAGGGCTCGCTCGGGCCCATGCAGACCATCGCGTACAACACCTCGAAGGCGGCGGCCATCAATTTCACGCGCGCGCTGGCGGCCGAATGGGGCAAGTACAACATCAACGTGAATGCGATCTGCCCGGGCTTCTTTCCCTCGAAGATGTCGGCCGGCCTGCTCGACAAGCTGGGGCAGGTGGTGATCGACCATACGCCGCTACACCGTCTCGGCGACGACGACGATCTCAAGGGCGCCGTGGTGTTTCTTGCGAGCCAGGCGTCGCGGCATATGACGGGCCAGTATCTCGCCGTCGATGGCGGCGCGAGCATCGTCTGATTTCGCATGGTACGTGGCGTCACGCCGCTGCGCGCGGCTGGCGGCCGCGTGCTTCACCTGTCTTGCCCGACGGAGCTTGCCATGTCCACGTCTGCCCCGACGCATTCCGTAAATTCGCCTTCCTCGACATCGCCCCATTGGCCCGCGCAACTTTCGCCGCATCTGAGCATTCCGCAGACGAACCTTTTCTATAACGCAGAGGTTTCGGCGGCGCGCTATCCCGACAAACCGTTCATCGTCTTCTACGACACGCCCGTTACGTTCGCGCAGTTCAAGGACGAGGCGGAGCGTGTAGCCGGGTATCTGCAGCAAGCGTGCGGCGTGAAGGCCGGCGACCGCGTGTTGCTCTACATGCAGAACAGCCCGCAATGGGTCATCGCTTACTACGGCATCCTGCGCGCCAACGCCGTGGTCGTGCCGGTCAATCCGATGAATCTCACCGAGGAGCTCGCGCACTACGTGGAAGACAGCGGCGCGACGACCGCTTTCGTCGCACAGGATCTCTATGCGCGTATTGCGCCGCTCGTGCAGGAAGGCGAGGGCGATGGCCTCAAGCACCTGCTCGTTGCGACGTATAGCGACTATCTGAAGTGCGAGCCGTTTTCGCCGCCGCCCGAATTCGTGAGCGCGCCGCGCTGTGTCAGTGGTCCGGGTGTCGCGCACTGGGCCGACGTGCTCGAGGCGCGCTGCGTGCCCGGCGCGCTCACCGCCGGCGCCGACGATCTCTGCGTGATGCCGTACACCTCGGGCACCACGGGCAAGCCCAAAGGCTGCATGCATACGCATCGCAGCGTGATGGCGACAGCCGTGGGCGGTTGCAACTGGTTCGGCAGTAATCAGGATGCCGTACAACTTTCCGTGTTGCCGCTCTTTCACGTAACAGGCATGCAGGGCGGCATGAACAGCCCGATCTACAACGGCTCGACCGTGGTGTTGTTGCCGCGCTGGGATCGCGACGCCGCGGCGCGTGCGATCGAGCACTACCGCATCAACGGCTGGCAGGCGATCTCGACGATGGTGGTGGACTTCATCTCGAACCCGCGCATTCACGAGTACGACTTGTCGAGCCTCGCCTGGATGCGCGGCGGCGGCGCGACAATGCCCGACGCGGTGGTGAAGAAGCTCAAGGATCTGACCGGGCTCGACTTCGTCGAAGGCTATGGCATGTCGGAAACCATGGCGGGCACCCATATCAATCCGCCGCAGCGTCCCAAGCCGCAGTGTCTCGGCATTCCGGTGTTCGACGTCGACTCGCGTGTGGTCGATCCGATTACGCTGGAAGAGTTGCCGCCCGGCGAATCGGGCGAGCTGATCATGAACGCGCCGCAGGTGATGCGGGGCTACTGGCGCAACCCCAAGGCGACGAGCGAAGCGTTCATCGAACGCGACGGCAAGCGCTTCCTGCGCACGGGCGATCTCGTACGGCGCGACGAGGAAGGCTATTACTTCATGACCGATCGCCTCAAACGCATGATCAACGCGTCGGGCTACAAGGTCTGGCCGGCCGAGGTCGAAGCGCTGATGTACCGGCACCCCGCAATCAACGAGGTGTGCATCATCGGTACGCAGGACGCGCGCCGCGGCGAGACCGTGAAGGCGGTCGTCGTACTCGACCCGAAGCAGGTCGGCAGCGTGAATGAAGACGACATCATCGCCTGGGCGCACGACAACATGGCGGCGTACAAGGCGCCGCGCATCGTGCAGTTCGTCGAGGCGCTGCCGAAATCGGGTAGCGGCAAGATTCTGTGGCGCAAGCTGCAGGAGGAAGAGGCCGAGGCCCGCAGCAACACCTGAGCGCGCAGGCCTGCCTAGTACCCCTTAGTTGTCCTTCACTACCGAACCCGTCTGGATCGCGCGTTAGAGCGCGACGAATCCAGACGGGTTTCGTCTTTATCGGGCTCGCGCATACGTGCGCAAGTGTTACGCGCCTGCGAGCGCGGGCAAACCGCCTTCGCGCCAATCCTGCTCCATGGCGGCGGCCATCCCCCATTCCTGCGAACTGCGTGGGGCGGGCGCTGCCAGCGGCCACTCGCCCGGCGCCTGCGCGTTCTTGCGAGCGAGAATCGCCTCGCACAGAAATTCCATGCTGTACGCCTTCAGCAGATGCGAGTGATTCGCTTCGATATAAGCGGCGACGCGCGCATGTTCACCGGCGACCGAGGCGAGCGAGTAGAGCGTGCGCGCGTCCCAGCGAAAACGCAGGCCCAGTTCGGCAAATGCCGTATTGAACGCGCACAGTTGCGCTTCCAGTTGATGATCGTGGCGGGTGTCCAGGTGGCTCATGGCTGTCTCCTCGTGTCGAGTACCGTGAAGCAAGAGTAGAAGCGCCAATGAATAAACGATAGTTAAAGTTTTTTTAGAAAAATATAAGTAGAAAGCTATGTATCGAGGGCAAACCCGCGAATCGTGAGAAATGCGCGCCGGTTACGCGTAAACCCCGCTTAGTCACGAGCGTTCTGCTGATATATTGTATTGGAAATATGAAATTCCCCAGCAGTAACGGCTAAACAGAACGTTGGAGACAAACGACCGATGTCCGCCGAAAGAGAATTCGTCACCGCGATGCCCCCGGTCACCTTGACGCTGGAGCCGATCAACGCGACCGCTTCGCTGCGCGATCAGGCTTACGCGAAGCTCAAGCAGGCCATTGCCGAAACCGACATCTACCGCTCGCGAGACGAGATCCGTCTGGATGAGAAGGAACTGACCGAAAAGCTGGGCGTGAGCCGCACACCGGTGCGCGAAGCGATGACGCTGCTGGAGCAGGAGGGCTTCCTACGCACGGTGCCCCGTCGCGGTGTTTACATCTTGCGCAAGACGCGCAAAGAGATCGTGGAGATGATCTATATGTGGGCCGCGCTCGAAAGCATCGCCGCGCGCCTGGCCACCCAACGCGCTTCGGACGACGACATTGCAGGTCTGCGGCGCATGTTCGCGACCTTCGGCGATTCGACGCCCTCGGACCATATAGAGGAGTACTCGGAGGCGAACATCATGTTCCACCAGTCGCTGGTGGAGCTTTCGAAGTCGCCCATCATCGTCGACACCATCAAGAACATCTTCATGCATGTGCGTGCGATCCGGCGCATGACGATCGCGCAGAGCGATCGTGCGTCGCGCTCGATCGTGGAGCACATGCGCATTATCGAAGCGCTCGAGGCGCGCGACACCGAACGCGTCGAGCAGCTCGTGCGGCAACACTCGATAGAACTCGCGCTGTTCGTGGAAGCCAACTGCGATTTTCTGGACTGAAGCGTAGCGCGCGCCGTGTCGAGCCGCCGATACACATCGGCTCGGCGCATGAGCAAGCGGCATCGATCCGCAAATCGTCTGAATGAGCGTCGCGATGCTGAAAGAAAAGTATGGAGTCCGTAACAAATTCGTTGGGACGTTTGGGTTGATTGAAAGAACTCGCCCATGGTGTGCCGCATCAAAGTTTGCCGCTTTGCGAGCGATCGCGTGAGCCGGCATCGGGGCAGCGCGGTGCGACGCAGTGCAGCAAACGTAGCATCCGTAAAAAAACGTCTTGACTAATATTGTGTGTGGAATATTGTATATCACGAATCACACTACGCCCCGCCAAAGAGGAGACGTCATGGCAGAAGCAGGCATCAACGAGGCACAGCAGAACCCTGTGCCGCAAGCGCAGCAAACGACCGATGGTTTTCATCTCGTCATCGACGCGCTGAAACTCAACGATATCGACACGATCTTCGGTCTCGTCGGTATTCCGATTACCGATCTCGCGCGTCTCGCGCAGGCCGAGGGCATGCGCTTCATCGGCTTCCGGCATGAGCAGAACGCCGGTAACGCCGCGGCCGTGGCGGGCTACATGACGAAGAAGCCGGGCATCTGCCTGACCGTTTCCGCGCCGGGCTTCCTGAACGGCCTGACGGCACTGGCCAACGCGACCACGAACTGCTTCCCGATGATCCTCATCAGCGGCTCGAGCGAGCGCGAGATCGTCGACCTGCAGCAGGGCGATTACGAAGAGATGGACCAGCTCAACGCCGCGAAGCCCTATGCCAAGGCTGCGTTTCGTGTGCTGCACGCGGAAGACATTGGCGTTGGCGTGGCGCGTGCGATTCGCGCTGCGGTCTCGGGCCGCCCGGGCGGCGTGTATCTCGACCTGCCGGCCAAGCTGCTCGCGCAGACCATCGACGCCGTGAAGGGCCAGCAGTCGCTCATCAAGGTGGTCGACGCCGCGCCGCGCCAGATTCCCGCACCGGACGCCGTGCAGCGCGCACTCGACGTCATCAGGAATGCGAAGCGTCCGCTGATCCTGCTCGGCAAGGGCGCCGCCTACGCCCAGGCCGACGCGCAGATCCGCGCACTGGTCGAAAAGAGCGGCATTCCGTATCTGCCGATGTCGATGGCCAAGGGTCTGCTGCCCGACACGCACGAGCAATCGGCATCGGCCGCGCGCTCGTTCGTGCTGGCCGAGTCGGATGCCGTGGTGCTGATCGGCGCGCGCCTGAACTGGCTGCTCTCGCACGGCAAGGGCAAGACCTGGGGCGCGGAAGCCGGACCGAAAAAGTTCGTGCAGATCGACATTGCGCCGACCGAAATCGATAGCAACGTCGCCATCGAAGCGCCGGTGATCGGCGACATCGGTTCGTGCGTGGAAGCGCTCGTCGCAGGCCTCGGCAACGACTTCCCGAAGCCGCCGGCAGAGTGGCTCGATGCGGTGGCCGAGCGCAAGAACAAGAACCTCGAAAAGATGGCCGCGACGCTCGCGAAGAATCCGTCGCCGATGAACTTCCACAGCGCGCTGCGCGCCATCCGCGACGTGCTCAAGACGCGCCCCGACATCAACGTGGTCAACGAAGGCGCGAACACGCTCGACTACGCGCGCAGCATCATCGACATGTATCAGCCGCGCAAGCGCTTCGACTCGGGCACGTGGGGGATCATGGGCATCGGCATGGGCTTCGCGGTCGGCGCAGCGGTAACGAGCGGCACGCAGGTCGTGGCGATCGAAGGTGACAGCGCGTTCGGCTTCTCGGGCATGGAACTCGAAACGATCTGCCGCTACAACCTGCCGGTCTGCACCATCGTCTTCAACAACAACGGCGTATATCGCGGCACGGACGTCAACCCGAGCGGCGGCTGCGACGTGGCGCCCACGGTGTTCGTGAAGAACGCGCGCTACGACAAGATGATCGAGGCGTTCGGCGGCATCGGCTATCAGGCGACCACGCCGGAGGAACTCACGAGCGCGCTGCTCGAAGCCATCGCGTCGGGCAAGCCCACGTTGATCAACGCAGTCATCGACGAATCGGCCGGGACCGAAAGCGGTCGCCTCACGAATCTGAATCCGCAAAGCGCGGCCATGAAGAAATAAGCCCCCATCGATCAGGTAGATCAGATAGACCAGGAGATACGAGAAATGAGCAAGCCCCTCGACGGAATCAAGATCATCGACTTCACGCACGTACAGGCCGGTCCCGCTTGCACGCAGATGCTCGCGTGGTTCGGCGCGGACGTGATCAAGGTAGAGCGCCCGGGTTCAGGCGACGTGACGCGTTCGCAATTGCGCGATATTCCCGGCGCAGACGCGCTGTATTTCACGATGCTCAACAGCAACAAGCGCTCGCTCACGCTCGACACGAAGAAGCCCGAAGGCAAGGAAGTGCTGGAAAAGCTGATTCGCGAGTCGGACGTGATGGTCGAGAACTTCGGCCCCGGCGCGCTGGACCGCATGGGCTTCACGTGGGAGCGCATCAACGAACTGAACCCGAAGATGATCGTCGCTTCGGTGAAGGGCTTCAGCGAAGGCCACCACTACGACGACCTCAAGGTCTATGAGAACGTCGCGCAGTGCGCGGGCGGCGCAGCTTCGACCACGGGCTTCTGGGACGGTCCGCCCACGGTCAGCGCGGCGGCGCTCGGCGACAGCAACACCGGCATGCACCTCGCCATCGGCATTCTTACGGCGCTGATCGGCCGCGACAAAACCGGTAAGGGCCAGAAGGTGGCCGTGTCGATGCAGGACAGCGTGATCAACCTGTGCCGCGTGAAGCTGCGCGACCAGCAGCGTCTGGACCGCGTGGGCTACCTCGAGGAATATCCGCAGTACCCGCACGGCTCGTTCAGCGACGTGGTGCCGCGCGGCGGCAACGCAGGCGGCGGCGGCCAGCCGGGCTGGGTGCTCAAGTGCAAGGGCTGGGAAACGGATCCGAACGCGTACATCTATTTCACGGTGCAGGGCCACGCGTGGGAGCCGATCTGCCGCGCACTCGGCAAGCCGGAGTGGATCGACGACCCGAACTACAACACGGCACAGGCGCGCCAGCCGCATATTTTCGACATCTTCGCGACGATCGAAGCCTGGCTCGCCGACAAGACCAAGTACGAAGCGGTCGACATTCTGCGCAAGTTCGACATTCCGTGCGCCCCGGTGCTCAGCATGAAGGAAATTGCGGATGACGCTTCGCTGCGCGCTAGCGGTACTATCGTCGAAGTGCCGCACAAGGAGCGCGGCTCGTACCTCACGGTGGGCAGCCCGATCAAGTTCTCGGACCTGAAACCGGAGATCACGGGTTCGCCGCTGCTCGGCGAGCATACCGACGAGGTGCTGGCCGGCCTCGGCTACACGCCGCAGCAGATCGCGGCGCTGCACGAGACGCGCGCAGTTTGAAGTCCGCTGTGCGTTCCCCAAGCTGAACGCAGTACGTAGAAAGCGGGCGCGGCCAACGCCGCACCCGCGCAACACTGCAATACCAGACTGGCAGGCAGGACGCCGCGCGGCATGAGCAATGCATGCCGCGCGACGACGACAAACGACTTACCCCACATAGTCATCGCCATGCAATCCGCCATCGATTTCGAGCAGCTCGCAAACGCCATTGGGGATGCCATTGTCATCTCCGACGCAGCCGGCGATATCACTTACTGGAATCCGGCGGCTACGCGCATGTTCGGCTATACGCAGGAAGAAGCGCTCGGCAAGACGCTCGACCTGATCATTCCCGAGCGGCTGCGCGGGCGCCACTGGGAGGGCTATCACAAGACGATGGCGACCGGACAGACGCGCTACGGCAACGACGTGCTGCGCGTGCCAGCCGTGGACAAGGCGGGCAAGGCGCTTTCCATTGCCTTCACCGTGGCGCTGCTGCACTCGCCGCAGGGCGAACTCAACGGTATCGTCGCTGTGATTCGCGACGAAACGGCGCGCTTCCAGGAAGAGCGCGCGCTCAAGAAACGCATCACCGAACTCGAAGCACAGGCACAGCAATCCTGAAACCTCGGGAGCTCTTCGATGCACACCGAAAGACTCGGACATTTCGAGGTCGAACTCTCGGCCCGTCAGATGATCCACAACGGCGGCTGGGCTGCGTTCGCCGCCATTCACGCGGTCGAGGCCGCTGCCGATGAATCGGCGGCCGCTGTTCTCCCCCGTCAATGGGTGGTCGACGAAACCGTATTCGAAAGCGAGGCCGCCGCCATTGCCGCTGCGCGCGAAGCGGCGATCGCTTATCTCAAGAGCGGCAATTCGCCCAAACTGGGCGTGTCATAGGGCCAAGCCCTCATCGAGCCGCGGCACAAAAAGCATTCCAACATCAGCAGGAGACGTTTCATGAAGTCGTGGCTACGCTTTCGGCGCGCCAGATGCACTGGCGCGCCGCCGATTCCGTTTGTTTGCGCCGCAGCGCTCCAGGTTGTGAAGCACGGAGGCGCATCATGGCAATGACAATTGCGGTCCCCCGCGAGACATACGAAGGCGAACGACGCGTAGCGGCGACGCCCGAAAGCGTCGCACAACTCATTAAACTCGGTTATGCCGTGGAAGTCGAGACGGCAGCGGGTGTGAGCGCGTCCTACCCGGACGACGCCTACCGCGCGGCAGGTGCGCGCGTCGTGGACGATGCGCAAGCGCTCCTGAGCGCAGCGGATATCGTCATCAAGGTGCGTCCGCCCTCGAGTGATGAGGTACAGCGTCTCAAGCCAGGCGCGACGCTAATCGGCTTCATCTGGCCTGCGCAAAACGCGGCGCTGCTCGAGCAGCTGGCGGCGCGCGAGGTCACGGTGCTCGCGATGGATTGCGTGCCGCGCATCTCGCGCGCGCAGAAGCTCGACGCCCTGAGCTCGATGGCGAACATGGCCGGCTATCGCGCGGTGGTCGAGGCGGCCCAGCATTTCGGCCGCGTTTTCACAGGGCAGATCACGGCGGCCGGCAAGATGCCGCCCGCCAAGGTGCTCGTGATCGGTGCGGGCGTGGCCGGGCTGGCCGCGATTGGCGCCGCACGCGGTCTTGGTGCAATTGTGCGCGCGTTCGATACGCGCCCCGAAGTCGGGCAGCAGGTCGAAAGCATGGGTGCGGAGTTCCTGAGCATCGACATCGAGGAGGAGGGCGGCGGCTCAGGCGGGTACGCCAAACAGATGAGCGCGAAGTTCATCGAAGCGGAGATGGCGCTTTTCGAGGCCCAGGCGCGCGAGGTCGACATCATCATCACGACGGCGCTCATTCCGGGCAAGCCGGCACCGCGCTTGATCAACGCGAAGACGGCGGCGTGCATGCGCGCGGGCAGTGTGATCGTCGATATGGCGGCCGAGCAGGGCGGCAACTGCGAACTCACGCGAGCGGGCGAAGTCGTGAATGCGAACGGCGTGACCGTGATCGGCTACACGGATCTGCCAAGCCGCATGGCGAACCAGTCGAGTCAGCTCTACGCGACGAACATCCGTCATCTGCTGACCGATCTCACGCCCGCGAAGAACGGCGAACTCGAACTCGACATGGACGACGTCGTGCAGCGCGGCACCACGGTCATGCAGCGCGGGCAGGTGTGCTGGCCGCCGCCGCCGGTGCAGGTCAGCGCCGCACCGCAGGCGTCTGCGCAGACGAAGCCCGCTGTCGCCGCGACCGGCCAGGCGAAAGAAGACGCCGCGCAAGCCGCTCGCCGCAATGGCGCCTGGTCGCTCGCGGCGCTCGTCGTCGCCGCGTTGCTGCTGCTCGCGCTCGGCGCGGTGGCGCCGCCGGCGTTCGTCGCGCACTTCACGGTGTTCGTGCTGGCCGTGTTCGTTGGCTATCAGGTGGTCTGGAACGTCACGCCCTCGCTGCATACGCCGCTCATGAGCGTGACAAATGCGATCAGCGGGATCATCGTGATCGGCGCATTGCTGCATCCGGGCAACGCCAGCACGATCGTGACCGTGCTGGCGGGCATTGCGCTCGTCGTCGCGACCATCAACATCGCGGGCGGCTTTCTCGTCACCCAGCGCATGTTGAAGATGTTCCAACGGACCTGAGGAGACGTCATGCTCAACGGAATCGGCAACATGGCGTGGCTCGGCGCGGCAACGCTCTTCATCCTCAGCCTGCGCGGACTGAGTCATCCCGCGAGTGCGCGGCGCGGCAACCTGTATGGCGTGACCGGCATGGTGATCGCCGTGCTTGCCACGCTGCTCGTCACCGGTGGCGCGGGCCTGCAGATCGCGCTCGTCGCTGCGCTGGTTGGTGGTGGGCTCGGCGCGATTCTCGCGCGCCGCGTGGAGATGACGCAGATGCCGCAGCTCGTCGCGGTGCTGCACAGCTTCGTCGGCCTCGCGGCCACGCTGATCGCCTTCGCGAACTTTCTCTCGCCCCAGGCCGCGATGAGCGGCGTCGAGCGTGCGATTCACGACACCGAGGTCTATGTCGGCGCGTTCATCGGCACGGTGACGTTCAGCGGCTCGATTATCGCGTTCCTGAAGCTGCAGGGCACGGTGAGCGGCAAGCCGCTCGTGCTGCCCGCGCGGCATCTGCTCAACGCGGTGGTATTGGGCGCATGCATCGCGATCGGGTATCGCTTCGTCAGTGCTCCTGATGGTGGCGACGCGCTGTATGCGCTCATCGTGATGTGCGTGCTGGCGGCGGCGCTCGGCGTGCATCTCGTGATGGCGATCGGCGGCGCGGATATGCCCGTGGTGGTTTCGATGCTCAACAGCTATTCGGGCTGGGCGGCAGCGGCAACGGGCTTCATGCTCGATAACGATCTGCTCGTCACGACGGGTGCGCTGGTGGGGTCGAGCGGTGCGATTCTCAGCTACATCATGTGCCGCGCGATGAATCGCAGCTTCGTTTCGGTGATCCTCGGCGGCTTTGGCGCCGTGAGCGCCACGGCCAGCGCGACACCGGAAGGTGAGGTCGTAGCGACCACCGTGGACGAAGTGGGGTCGCTCCTGCGCGACGCTCAGGAGGTCGTGATCGTGCCGGGCTATGGCATGGCGGTGGCGCAGGCGCAGGGCACCATCAGCGAGATCACGCGGCGCTTGCGTGCGCTCGGCATACGCGTGCGTTTCGGCATTCACCCGGTTGCGGGGCGTTTGCCTGGCCACATGAACGTGCTGCTCGCGGAAGCGAAAGTGCCGTACGACATCGTGCTCGAGATGGACGAGATCAACGAAGACTTCACGAGCACCGACGTCGTACTCGTGATCGGCGCGAACGACATCGTCAACCCGGGCGCGCAGGAGGATGCGGGCAGCCCGATCGCTGGCATGCCGGTGCTGGAGGTGTGGAAGGCGCGCACGGTGGTCGTCTCCAAGCGCAGCATGGCGACGGGTTACGCGGGTGTGGACAATCCGCTCTTCTATAAGGACAACACACGAATGCTGTTTGGCGACGCGAAGGGCAGTGTCGATGCGTTGCTGCGGCAGCTCGAAGCGGCGTGACATTCAACGTCAGGCGCGGCGAACGAACGTCTGCCGCGCCGGCTGTAACGCGGGAAAGAGGCGATGGCGCAAATCCCGCGGGCAATCACTACGGATGGAGACAGACAACGTGGTACACACCGATCGTATCGAAGGCGGCTACACGTCCCGGTGGCACAACCGCTGGGTGCAGCTCGTGGCGGGCATTCTCTGCATGGGGCTCGTGGCGAACCTGCAGTACGCGTGGACGCTCTTCGTCGTGCCGATGGACGCACGGCATCACTGGGGGCAGGCTGCTATCCAGCTCGCCTTCTCCATTTTCATCGTGACGGAAACCTGGCTCGTGCCCGTCGAGGGCTGGCTGGTCGACCGCTTCGGGCCGCGCCCCGTGGTGATGGGCGGTGCGTGCTGCGTGGCGCTCGGCTGGGTGCTCAACGCGTGGGCGCCCGTGCTGCCGGTGCTTTACGTCGCCGCGGTCATCTCGGGCATCGGTGCGGGCTGCGTATACGGCACGTGCGTAGGCACCGCGCTCAAATGGTTTCCCGACCGCCGCGGCCTCGCCGCCGGCATGACAGCGGCGGGCTTCGGCGCGGGCGCGGCGCTCACGGTCATTCCGATTTCGAACATGATCCAGCAGTCAGGTTATCAGCAGGCGTTCGTGTTCTTCGGACTCCTTCAGGGTGCGTGCATCATGGCGCTCGCGCTCGTCATGGTGCGCCCGAAGCCGCCGGCGCACGCAGCCGGCATGAAGCGCATCGTGGCGACGAAAACCGACTACACGACGAAGCAGATGGTTCGCGCGCCCGTATTCTGGGTGATGTACGCGATGTTCGTGTGCGTGGCCGCTGGCGGCATCATCGCGACGGCGCAGATCGGCCCGATCGCGAAGAGTTACGGTTTCGCCTCGATGCCGATTACGCTCGTGGCGACGACGCTGCCGCTGCTCACGATGACGCTCTCGATCAACAATCTCTGCAACGGCTTTACGCGGCCGCTGTGCGGGCTCATTTCGGATCGCATCGGCCGTGAGAATACGATGTTCATCACGTTTCTCGGCGAGGGGCTTGCGCTGCTGGGTTTGCGGGCGTTCGGCCACGACCCGTATCTCTTCGTGCTGTTCTCGGGGCTCGTGTTCCTGTTTTACGGCGATATCTTCTCGAACTTTCCGGCAACCTGCGCCGACACGTTCGGCGCGAAATACGCGGCGGGCAACGCAGGCACGCTCTACACCGCGAAGGGGACCGCGGCGCTGCTCGTACCCGTCGCTACGCTGCTCGCGCTGCACGGCGGCTGGAACATGGTGTTCGATATGGTCGCTTGTGTCGCGATGATGGCGGGCGTGAGCGCGAAGGTGATCCTGCAGCCCATGCGCCGGCGCTGGATCTTTCAGTCGGCGGAGGAGGCGAAGGTTGCCGATTCGGCGTTCATCCCATCGCCGCTGGGGTCGCACGAGTAAGCGCGGTGGATGCCGCCGCCGAGCGTTACGGGCGGGCGGTGCGGTCGTGATCGTGGCGAGCGGTCGCGGCGCGCAACGCCCGCATCATGCGTGCCGCGCCCTGGAGTCGTGCGCGCACGCGTGCGCGCCGTACGCGCCGCATATCGAAGCGGGTCTGCTCGCGACGCGGGTCCGTTTCGGCGGCTCGCTCGCTGTCCAGCCCGAGATGCGCATAGCGGCCTTCGCTGGCGCTCTTGTCGAGCCAACGCTCCGGCAGCCGGGTTGCGAGCAGCCAGGTCGCAGCGGCGCCAAAGCTGACGGCGATGATCGCAGCGACGACAACGAATTCCATTCTGTATTCCTCGATCGGCTTATCCACGGCTCCCGGCAATGTATACCATGAAATATATCGAGTCGTGCCTCCAAGGAGGTTCGCTGCAGCAAAATGGAAGCCGGAAAACAAAAAAGCCCGCAATTTGCGGGCTTTTTTGATGAATCCTGTGCGCTGCTAGTTCTGCTTGATGAGACGTGGTGCCCAGGAGAGGACTCGAACCTCCACAGTGTTGCCACCGCTAGGACCTGAACCTAGTGCGTCTACCAATTCCGCCACCTGGGCACGTCTTCAAGCTAGAAGGAGATTATGACGCGATTTTGCGTACCCGTCAATAGATCTTTTCAAAAAAACTTCATCTCGGGAACGCGGCTGCTGCGATTGACGCGATAGCAGGGCAGTTGTACTCACTGCTGTTCTGGAAATGAAAAAGGCCGGCATGAAGCCGGCCTTTTGAATCTGGTGCCCAAGAGAGGACTCGAACCTCCACAGTGTTGCCACCGCCAGGACCTGAACCTGGTGCGTCTACCAATTCCGCCACCTGGGCAAGGTGTCGTTTGCTGTTCAACGTGTTGTGCAGCAAAGACCGAAATTATAGCGGGCCCGGAACGCCTGTCAAGCGTTTTATGAAAGGCAATCAAGCGCGGCTGCGCGAGCGTTGCCGGGCGCGTGGCGTGGCCGTCCGATCGCGCTGTGAGGCCGCTCCCACGGCTCGTAGGGTGCGATGCGGGTGTTAGAATGCCTCGCAGAAGTTCCGCCGGCACAAGTACGGGGTTCAGGTGCTGCGTGCAGCGTGGCGCACGCAGTGCGAGCGGTCAGGCAGTCCACGTACGGGCCGGCAGATTGCAGCACTCGAAGACGGGGCGCCGCCCGCATGTACTGCACATTCGGGCCGCGCAAAATCCGACGTCCACGCAACGAGAACAACCATCGACAAGCCCTTGAGCAAATATCCGTACCCGATTCCCAGCCGCGAAGAGATTCTTGGCGTGCTGCGGACCAGCGACTCGCCGTGCACCGCGAACGATATCGCCGAGGCGCTCTCCATCAAGCGCCAGGAGCGTGAAGGGTTCTTCAGGCGCCTCGCCGCCATGGAGCGCGACGGGCAGATCCGGCTCGATTCGCGCGGCCACTACCAGCTCGCGCATCCTTCGAATTTCGTCGCCGGGCGCGTGCAGGGGCATCGCGACGGCTACGGCTTCCTCGTGCGCGACGACGGGCAGGACGATCTGTTCCTGCCGCAAGGCGAAATGCAGAAGGTCATGCACAACGACCGCGTGCTCGCGCGCATTGTCGGCTATGACCGGCGCGGGCGGCCGGAAGGGCATATCGTCGAAGTCACCGACCGTGCGAACCGCAGCGTGATCGGGCGCCTGCTCAACGAGAACGGTGCGCTGATCGTCGCGCCGGAAGACAAGCGCATCGGCCACGACATTCTCGTCACGCAGAATCCCAAGAAAGCCAAGGTCGGCCAGGTCGTGGTCGTCGAACTCACCGATTTCCCCAGCCGCCACTCGCAGCCGCTCGGCCGCGTGTTGGAAGTGCTCGGCGATATCGACGATCCGGGCATGGAGATCGAGATCGCCGTGCGCAAGTACGGCGTGCCGCACGAATTCAGCAAGCCCGCGCTCGACGAAGCCGCGAAGCTGCCCGACGCCGTGCGTCCCTCGGACATCCGGTATCGCGTGGACTTGCGCGACGTGCCGCTCGTCACCATCGACGGCGAAGACGCACGCGACTTCGACGACGCCGTGTATTGCGAGCCGATGCAGGTTGGCAAGGGCGAGGGCTTCCGCCTGATCGTCGCGATCGCCGACGTCTCGCATTACGTGCTGCCCGGCAGCGGTCTCGATGTGGACGCGATCGAGCGCAGCACGTCGGTGTACTTCCCGCGCCGCGTGATTCCGATGCTGCCCGAGAAGCTCTCGAACGGGCTCTGTTCGCTCAATCCGCACGTCGATCGCTGCGTGCTCGTGTGCGACATGGTGATCACCGCGCGCGGCGAGATCAAGGCGTACCAGTTCTATCCGGGCGTCATGCACTCGGCGGCGCGGCTCACGTATACCGAAGTCGCGGCGGTGCTCACCAACACCAAAGGCCCCGAGGCGACGCGCCGCGCGGCGCTGCTGCCGCAACTCCAGAATCTCTATGGCGTGTACAAGTCGCTGTTCGCCGCTCGCCAGAAGCGCGGTGCGATCGATTTCGACACGACCGAGACGTATATCGTCTGCAATGCGCAGGGCAAGATCGAGCAGATCGTGCCGCGCCAGCGCAACGACGCGCACAAGCTGATCGAAGAGTGCATGCTCGCGGCCAACGTGTGCGCGGCGGACTTCATGAAGCGCCACAAGCACCCGGGCCTGTACCGCGTGCACGCGGGGCCGACCGCCGAAAAGCTCGAGAACCTGCGCACCTTCCTGCGTGGCATGGGCCTTTCGCTCGGCGGCGGCGACACGCCGCACGCGAGCGATTACGCGGCGCTGATGGCGCACATCCGCGACCGGCCGGACGCGCAGATGCTGCAGACCATGCTGCTGCGCTCGATGCAACAGGCCGTGTACAGCCCGGACAATATCGGTCACTTCGGGCTTGCGTACGAGGCTTACGCGCACTTCACGAGCCCGATTCGCCGTTATCCCGACCTGCTCACGCACCGCGCGATCTACGCGATCCTGCAGGGCAAGAAGTATCAGCCGCAGGCGCCCGAGGGCGTCGAACTCAATACCGCGCTTTCGCCGCGCGCCCGCGCGCTGCAAGCCGAAGACGAAGAGAAGCGCGGCAAGCGCGCCCGCGGTGCCAACACGGCGATCTGGGAAGAACTGGGCCTGCACTGCTCGGCGAACGAGCGCCGCGCCGACGAAGCCTCGCGCGACGTCGAAGCCTGGCTCAAGTGCTACTTCATGCGCGACAAGCTCGGCGAAGAGTACGGCGGGATGGTGAGCGGCGTGACGTCGTTCGGCATTTTCGTTCAGCTCGATGCGCTCTTCATCGAAGGTCTCGTGCACGTGACGGAACTGGGCTCGGATTACTTCCAGTACGACGAGATCAAGAACGAACTGCGCGGCGAGCGCACCGGCATTCGCTACCGTCTCTCGGACCGCGTGCGCGTGCAGGTGAGCCGCGTGGATCTCGATGCGCGCAAGATCGACTTCCGCCTCGTGCGCGATACGCCCGTGAAGCCGGGCGGCAACCGGCCGATGCCGGTCGACAAGGGCGGTGTGGATGGCGGTCCGCGCGTGCGTGCGCTGCAGGGCGGCGACATGGCGCGCCAGAGAAAGGCCGCGCCGGCGCCAAGCGTGGCGGTGAAGGAAGCACGCGCGGCGCGCGGTGCCGCCAAGACCGCGAAGAAGCGCTCGGCCGTGAAGTCGACGCCCAAGAAGCAGGCGCCGCGCAAGAAGCGCTGAGCGCCGGGCGGGGCGCCAGATGCGCTCCGCCGCCGTTATGTATCCGGGCCGCGCCGTCGTGCGCGTGCCCGGTTTTTTCACTTGCATGCCGCGTCGTGAGTTGCCACACAGGCGCGCGGTTTGCATACGCCGGACCGCACGACGCGGCCGGCTGACTTTCGTTGCTGGCGGCGCGCTGTTTGCGCCGCAAAACGTTCATCAGGGGTTGTCTCAGTCATGTCACGTCTCAAGGTTCTTTACGGGTTTCATGCGGTGATCGCACGCTTGCGGCACGACGCGTCCACGGTCGAGGATGTCTACTACGATCCGACGCGCCGCGACCGCCGCATGCAGGATTTCCTGCACACCGCGAAGGAAGCAGGCGCGCGCGTGATCGCAGCCGACGAAACGCGCCTCTGGGGTCTCGCGCACACGGAGCGCCATCAGGGCGTCGTGGCCCGCGTGCACGATCTGGCGCTCGCGCAGAACCTCGCGGAACTGCTCGACGGCATCCAGGGATCGCCGCTGCTGCTCGTGCTCGACGGCGTGACCGATCCGCACAATCTCGGCGCCTGCCTGCGTGTGGCCGACGCGGCCGGCGCGCACGCCGTGATCGCCCCGCGCGACCGCGCCGTGGGTCTGAACGCCACGGCCGCGAAGGTGGCGAGCGGCGCCGCCGACACCGTGCCCTATATCACCGTGACGAACCTGGCGCGTGCGCTGCGCGAACTCAAGGACGCGGGCGTGTGGGTGGTAGGCACCGCTGGCGACGCGAGCGCGAGCCTCTACGAGACGAAGCTCGACGGCCCCGTTGCGCTCGTGCTGGGCGCCGAAGGCGAGGGCATGCGCCGCCTCACGCGCGAAACCTGCGACGAAGTCATGCAGATTCCGATGGCGGGCACGGTCGAGAGCCTGAACGTTTCGGTGGCTTCGGGCGTGTGTCTGTTCGAGGCGGTGCGCCAACGCTCGGCTGCGCGCTGATCGCCGGCCGATCGCGCGTTGCCCGGCGCGCGATCCTGTGAGTGCGGGCAGCCCGTGCCCGCATCTCCGGTAAACTATGCGTATTCCGCGTTTTTCTCCTCCTCGGGCTGTACTCCCATGACTCAAGACGAACTCAAGCAACTGGTCGGCCAGGCCGCCGCCGACTATGTCAATGCAAACGTGCCGGAAGGCGCCGTAATCGGCGTCGGCACGGGCTCCACCGCGAACTGCTTCATTGACGCCCTCGCGGCCAGCAAGGGCCGCTACCGCGGCGCCGTGTCGAGCTCGGTTGCGACCACCGCGCGCCTCGAAGCGCACGGCTTCAAGATTTTCGACCTCAACGAGATCGAATCGCTGCCCGTGTACGTGGACGGCGCCGACGAAATCGACGGTGCAGGCGCCATGATCAAGGGCGGCGGCGGCGCGCTCACGCGCGAGAAAATCGTCGCATCGGTGTCGGACGTGTTCGTCTGCATCGCCGATGCGAGCAAGCGCGTCGACGTGCTCGGCCAGTTCCCGCTGCCCATCGAAGTCGTGCCGATGGCGCGCACGGCCATCGGCCGTCGCGTGGCGGCGCTCGGCGGCGTGCCGGTGTTGCGCGTGCAGAAGGACGGTTCGCCCTTTATTACCGACAACGGCAACGAGATTCTCGACGTGAAGGGCCTGCGCATCAGCGATCCGCGCACGCTTGAAGCGCTTGTCAACGCCTGGCCGGGCGTGGTGACGGTCGGTCTGTTCGCCGCCCGCGGCGCGGACCTCTGCCTGCTTGGCGGTGAAACCGGCGTCGAGCGTATCGAATACCGCAAGGCCTGAGCGGTCTCGCGCGAGCGGCACGTTCCACCGGCATTAGCCTGCTTTTGCCTGTGCGTTGCCGCTCTTTTTTCTGGCAGGTCTGCGTGGCCTGCCGAACCGAACATCGCGATTAATCATTAAAAGAAAGCGATTTTCTGTATCTGGTTGTGCGCGCATCTATTTGAAGCCTTTCAATTGGTTTTGAAAGAAAATCCCCATATTCAAGGATATGTCTATTTACTACGTTGAGAACCGCACATAAAACATGCGAATGACGTAGCAATAGTCTTACTGTCTGAGTTATAAATTCACCGTCCGGCGACGTTATGCAAGCAGTTCGCTAAAAGAGACGTCGAAAACAACCGGGCAGGGGAAGGGCGGCGCGCGAAAATGCGCAGCGGCCCGAGGGTTTCTGTCGGGCGGTACGCGGGGAAATAATGACAAAAGCAGGTGTTGAGCAACTTGTGTCGGACTGCTATTTAATAGGCTCCGTGAAGGTGCGGAGTCTTGCGGGGCATTTCTTTCTGTTCTCCGGATTTTCAATTCTGCATGATCGCCTGATTTACGAAAACACGTAAGGGCGTTCTGCGCGCGATTATTAATCTGGTAATTCCGGTTTAAACGGTCCTCCCGATATCGGGAGGCTCGCGGGGATATTCGCGCGTCGTAAATGCAGTGATTTTATAAGCATTGCAATTGAAATCGTGTTAAATGCGCCCGCGCTATCAGGGGGAGTGCGCGCGCATTCATCCAACGCTCCCCTGTTTTATCAGGAAGACCACAATCATGAAGAAGATTCAGGCCATTTCGCTCGCCGCCATGCTCTCTCTCGGTTCGGCTGCCGCATTTGCAGGCGGTGCGGGCGGTGTGGGCGCGCCGTCGTCCTCCACCACGTCGGCGGTGGGCGCAGCGGGCGTCGGCTTTGGCGCTTCGGCGCTCACGTCGAACTCGACGTCGTCGGTCAACGGCAGCTTCACCTCGGCGCTGACGGTGCCGGGCCATATCGACGCCACCGTGTCGCAAGGCAACCAGTCGTTCTCGAACGCGAGCCTCACGTTCGGTTCGAGCTACACGACGCAAAACGGCAACTCGCAAACCTACGGCCAGACGGCTAACGGCTACGTCGGCCAGACCGGTACGACGACCACGAACCAGAATTCGTCGACGCTCGGCTTCACGAGCGCCACGCAGTCGGGTTCGCAGAACTTCAATTCGTCGGTGATCAACACGTCGTTCGACGGTTCGAGCGGCAACTACGGCGGCTCGGGCTTTACGTCGAACGCGACGGCGAACGGCACCGGCACGGCCAATGCGGACGGCGGCGTCGGCATCGTCGCGGCGGGCGGTTCGGGTTCGCTCACGGGCGGTATGCACTGGTAATCCGAACGGGTCAGCCGTTCACTAGCGCGTCGGAGAGGGGGCGCTGCCCCCTTTTCCGTTCACGGAGAGAAGAATGAGCAAGCTGAAACAAAAAATCGCCGTTGCCGGGGTGTTGCTGTTCGCAGGCGCCGCGTGGGCGCAAACCACGCCGACGATGACGTCGGGGACCACGTCCACGTCGAGCCAGACGAGCACCGTTTCCAATACCGTCGTACTGCCGAGCGGCGGCGCGTCGGATGTGACGTATCACGGTTCTTACGATGTGCGCACGACGCCCACGGTCTATGCGCCGGCCTTGACGGCCTCGGTGACCGAGACCTGCTGGGGCAGTATTTCTGCTGCGGTGTCGGTGGTGGGCGTGGGCGCGACGGCCGCGGGCACCATCAAGGACATGGACTGCAACAAGCGCCTGAACGCGGCCGTGGCATGGCGCATGGATCGCAAGGACATTGCGTTCAACATCATGTGTCAGGAAGACGACTTCCGCGAGGCGGCCGCGCTCACCGATCATCCGTGCGGCGACAATCGCAAGGTCGCGAAGAACGATGGCGCGCCGGTGCAATTGCGCAACGCCGACACGAGCCCGGATCCGAAGCTGCAGGAGCCGACCGACCCGTTCGTGCGCGAACGCGAGCACCTGCCTGCGTTGCCGCTTGCGCAGGCGCTCGTGCCTTCGGCTCATTGAATCCGGCGAGGCTGAAGAGAAGAGGGCGCGCGCCTGTTCTCTCCGGCTCAATCGGAAGGACGCGATTGATTCGGTATCCTGTATGTACTCGGTGTCTGCGAATTTGCGTGAACGGTTCCGCGAAAGCGCAGGCAAAGCGAACAGACGCGCAAAAGCGCGCCGCCAGGGCACGCTTTGTTCGGGGACGACTCGCAAGCGAACTCGCGGTGTGAACCGCGAGCGCGCGACGACTACGTACTCACTCGACCGTTTCCG
Organism: Paraburkholderia sp. J7; assembly: GCF_905220155.1. Lineage (NCBI taxonomy): Bacteria > Pseudomonadati > Pseudomonadota > Betaproteobacteria > Burkholderiales > Burkholderiaceae > Paraburkholderia > Paraburkholderia sp. J7. The sequence goes on from NZ_CAJMYZ010000020.1 coordinate 132,175, forward strand.
CCTGGTGCAGGCGCGGCAGCAGCCGGTCGAATTCGCGGCGCACGAGGCCATAGCACTCGCAGGCGCGGGCTTCGAGACCTTCGCGGTCGAGCACACGGATATGACCGCGGCTGTGGTGGATCAGGCCTTCGTCGTGCAGCTTGCCGGCCGCCTCGGTAATGCCTTCGCGGCGCACGCCGAGCATGTCGGCGATCAACTGCTGCGTGACGTTGAGATCGTTGGAAGCCACGCGGTCCACTTCGATCAGCAGCCAGCGGCACAACTGCTTGTTGAGCGAATGGTGACGATTGCACGCGGCGGTCTGTGCGACCTGCGTGAGCAGCGCGTGCATATAGAGCAGCATGAGGCGGCGCAGGAAGTCCGAGCGCGCGAACTGCTGCTTGAGGGCCTGCGCGCTCATGCGATAGGCGAAGCCCGCGCATTGCACCTGCACGCGGTTCGGCATCGTCTCGCCGCCAGTGAGCACGGGTACGCCCGTCATGCCCTCGCGGCCGACCGCTGCGATTTCGACCGAGCTGCCGTCTTCCATCGTCGAGAGCAGCGAGACGATCGCCGTAGTCGGAAAGTACACGTGATGAATGCGCTGGCCCGAATCGCAGATCAACTGCTCGGTGCGCAGATGAACGAGTTCGAGGTGCGGGGCGAGAGCCTGCCATTCATGCGACGGGAGGGCGCCCAGCAAATGGTTGCCGTGAAGATCGGATTGAAGGGTTAACATGACTGGTCCTCGTGCGAAGCGGCGCGAGCCGCCTCCTGTTTTTTGATTCCGTACGCCGAACTCATTGTTGTTTGCCGTTTCCCGTGCGGCTTTTGCGTTCGTCGTGCCGGCCCCATAGTCCCGCTTGTTCGTGCTCTTTCCTGCTTGTTCCTGCACTTGTTTCTGCGCTTTTTCCTGCGCTTGTTACTGCGCTTGTTACTACGTCCCCGCTCTGTCCTGCCCGGTCCCACTCGCGTGCGCTTGTGTGCGCGGTATTGCTTGTCCGCGTCTCGCGTCTTTGCGGTGATCTCTCTTTAGCAGGGTGTGTGCCAGTTGGTGCGAAAGCACGCATTCAAGCGGCTAAGCGAGCGGCGGCCATGCGGCAGCGCGGCGTAACGCCGCATTTTTGTTTCAGTTTTGTACGGCGACTTTGCGCATCGAGGTACCGCGCAGCACATTTTTGAAAGCCGCAAGTCGATGATTCAATTGAGTTATTTACCTCGGTAACAGGGGCGTTCAGAAATGGCTCCTGCTTGAAACATGCATTCGGGGCGACGCGTGCCCCAGGCTAAAAAACAAGTGTTTTTGATTCAGTTCTGTTGCAACGCAGACGTAGCCGGGGAAAAAGCGTTCGGTGTTGAAACCTCGCGTGTGAGCCGCTTTGCCGCGCGCCTGGCCGGGCGCATGCGATCAGTGTGGGTATGCGTACAGATTGGCATGCCGAGGTTTGCTCCAATGGGGTCCGGAAAAGGTCTCATGAATGCGTGAGGCCTGAGAGGTCCGGGAGGCGCGTGACGCTTCGGGCGAGCCCGCCGGCAGGCAGGCGCGGCGTTCGTCGACGTGACCCGACGTATTTCAACGGGGAGCTCACTGCATGAACCAGCTCGTGACGCCAGCCGGCTTGATCGCGGCAGCCAATGAACCCGAAGTCGCGCTCATCGTTCAGCCCGTGGTGCTGGCCGGGGGCTCGGGGACGCGGCTTTGGCCGCTCTCGCGCGAGCATTGTCCGAAACAGCTGATCGATCTGCTCGACGGCGAGTCGCTGCTCGAAGCCACCGTGCGGCGGCTCGACGGCGTGTACGCCCAGGCGGGCGACGCAATCCGCAAGGCCGCGCCTGTTGTTGTGAGCAGCGAGGAGTTGCGGCTCATGACCGTCGACCGGCTCGGCCGCAGCGGCATGCCCGCGCGGGTCGTGCTCGAGCCGGTCGCGCGCAACACGGCGCCGGCCCTCACAGTGGCGGCGCTGGCGGCGCGCGCCGGGCGCGAGGCGGCACTGGCCAGCAACGGCGCCGGTGGCGTGTGCGACAGCGACCCGGTGCTCATCGCCATGCCGGCCGACCACCTGATCGCCGATCGCGCGGCGTTTGCCGCCGCGCTCGAAGAAGCGGTGGGCTACGCGGCGCGGGGCGCGATCGTCACGCTGGGCGTGCCACCGCAGCGCGCGGAAACCGGTTACGGGTACATCGGCGCGGGGGCGGCGCTCGGCGCCAGCGGCGCGCGCGTGATCGAGCGTTTCGTGGAAAAACCGGGCGCCGAACTCGCGGCGAGTTACGTGGCCTCGGGCGATTACCTCTGGAATAGCGGCATTTTCGTGGTGCGCGCATCGGTTTGGCTGGCCGCGATCGCGCATTGCCGGCCGGCCATCGCGGCGCAATGCGCGGCGGCGTTCGAGGCGGCCGTAGTCGACGCCGACGGCACCGTGCATCTCGATGCGGCGGCGCTCACGGCGTGCCCGTCCGATTCGATCGACTACGCGGTGATGGAGTCGCTCGGCGCGGACGCGCGGCTCGCGGGCGTGGTCGTGCCGCTCGTGGCCGGCTGGTCCGATGTCGGCGCATGGGACGCGGTGTGGCAGGTATCGAACAAGGACGCAAGCGGCAACGTGGCGCGCGGCCGTGTGATGTTCGAAGACGTGACTGACACGTTCGCGCACTCGGACGGACGGCTCGTTGCCTGCGTGGGCGTGCACGGCGTGGTGGTGGTCGAGACGGCCGACGCAGTCCTCGTTGCGGCGAGGGATCGGGTGCAGGACGTGAAGGCGATCGTCGGCAAGCTCCGGCAGGAGCGCAGTGCGGTTGCGCAGCATCACCGGCGCGTGGAGCGGCCGTGGGGCTGCTACGACTCGCTCGATCAGGGCGAGCGCTTCCAGGTCAAGCGCATCGTCGTGAAGCCGGGCGGCCGGCTGTCGCTGCAGATGCATCATCACCGCGCGGAGCACTGGACCGTGGTGCGTGGCACGGCGCGTGTCACGCGCGGCGAGGAAGTTTTCCTGCTTTCGGAAAACGAATCGACCTACATTCCGCTCGGTGTGAAGCACCGGCTGGAGAATCCCGGCAAGACGTCGCTCGAGATCATCGAGGTGCAGTCGGGCGGTTATCTGGGCGAAGACGACATCGTCCGCTTTGACGATGAGTATGGGCGGATACAACGTTGAACGAGTGCAGCGTTGAAAAGCACGACGTGGGTCAGCGCGCGAAAAGCGTACGCAAAAGAAACATGCACGCCGGCATCGCTGCATATGCACAGCCAGGGAATGCCGATCGATCCGGAAGCGGATTCAAGAGCAGTTTGAAAGCGCGTTGATTGAAGTAAGTGGGCGGTCCATACGATCGCCTTACAAAAAGAGCAGCGCAAGGGCCGACGTAACACGCGTACATACGAACAATGCGCATGCGCGCAAGCATCATGTCAGGAGATATCCTGGCTGGCGAATTATGCGAAACGCATGGCAACGTAACACCTAAGTTCGACGACGCACGAGGGCCCGCGCAGTATCCGGCAAACATGGGCGATAACGTCCACATCGGGGGGGTAGGGTCATGGAACTGGGGAACAAGGAACGCTCGCTCGTCAGCAAGGTGATGGACGGGCTGATTTCAGGCATCGTCGAGGAGCGCTACGGCGCAGTGCTGCCTCCGCAGGACATCCTGTCAAAGGAGTTCGACGTGAGCCGCACGGTCATGCGCGAGGCGCTCTCCATGCTGCTCGCGCGCCACATGCTCGACGTGCGGCCGAAGATAGGCACGCGCATCCGGCCCATGCGCGACTGGCGCATGATCGACGAGGACGTCGTGAACTGGCGTTTCCGCTCGAAACCGGACAAGACGTTTTTGCGCGACGTGATCGAATTTCGCGGCCTGATCGAACCGGCGGCGTGCGCACTCGCCGCCACGCGCGCGAGCGCGGCGGACATTGCCGGCATTCGCGAGGCGTTCGAGGTGCTGCGCCAGACGAGCACCGACGATCCGAATTTCCAGACTGCCGACGCACTTCTGCACACGCGCATCCTCGCGGCGAGCGGGAATCAGTTTTATCAGCAGATGGCGGCGATCATTCGCGGCGCACTCTCGCTCGTGAATCCGATTCTCAACACGCGTGACGGCGGCTGGAACAATGTCGTAGCGGCGCATGGGCGCATCGTCGAGGCAATCGAGCGGCGTGCGCCGAAAGAGGCCGAAGCGGCCGCGCTCGCGATGATCGAATACACCGCCGACGAACTCACTCGCGCGCTCGCGCCCGAGGCGTTGGAGCAGCGCTAAGGCCGTTGGCAGCGTCGATTCGCTCGCGTCAATGCGCTTGCTGCGCGCGGATTGATGCGAGCGCATTGCGGCGCGCTGCGCGGGCCGGTATCGTGCGTGTCTTTGGGTGCGCCGCGTGTGACGTACGTTACGTACACCGCGCGGCGGCCCTCGACTTCACAGCCGGAGCACGCAGCACATGAGCGAAACACAAACGATACGTTGGGGCATCGTCGGCGCGGGCCGCATTGCGCACCGCTTCGCGCAGGGCGTCGCGCACGTCGCGCACGCGCGCGTCGAAGCGGTCTGGTCGCGCCGCGCAACGACTGCTCAGGCGCTTGCCGCCACCTGCGGCGCGAAGGCGTGCGAGAGCGTGGATGCGCTCTTCGCAAGCGGCATCGACGCCGTGTATATCGCCACGATGCAGGATACTCACGCCCACTATGCGATTGCCGCGCTCGAAGCGGGGCTGCCCGTGCTGTGCGAAAAACCCGCCACCGTGAACGGCGCGCAGCTCGAACGTGTGCTCGACGCGGCGCGCCGCGCGCAGCGCCTCTTCATGGAGGCGATGAAGCCGCCGTTCTACCCCCTCTATCGAAAGTTGCGCGCGCAACTCGATGCCGATCCCATCGGTCCGGTCGGACTCGTGCGCGCGGGCTGTTCAGTGGCCAGTGTGCCCGCCAACCATCCTTCGCTTTCATTCGAGCAAGCGGGCGGGGCGCTGCTCGATATCGGCGTGTACGAGATGTTTCTCGCGGTCGACTGGCTCGGCGCGCCGCGTGAGGTGCAGACGGTCGGGCGCCTCGGCTCGACGGGCGTGGACACCTTCGCTAGCCTGAACTGCCAGCATGAGCACGGCATTGCGCAGCTGTTCTGCGGGCTCGATCTGCACGGCTATGGCGACGCGCTGCTCGCGGGGCCGCTCGGTAACGTGACGATCCACGCGAACTGGTGGAATCCGGCGCGCGCGACGGTGCGTTATGTGGATGGCCGCGTCGTCGAGCTCGACGAGCCGTTCGAGGGCGGCGGCCTCAACTACGAGACTGCGCACTTCTGCGAATTGCTGCGCGCGGGCGCGCTCGAAAGCCCGGTGATGACGCACGACACCTCGCGCCGCATGCTCGCGATGGCCGACGCCGCGCGCGCGGCGCTCGGACTGCGTTTTCCCTGCGAATGACGCGTCAGGAAGCCGCCTGAAAACAACACGGCCCGCTCGTGCGGGCCGTGTCTGAAACGCGCCTGGTATCAGTGCCGCGAAGGCAGCGCGAGGCGTTTTTCGTACCAGTGCTGCACCCATTCGAGCACCTGGCAGAGCACCCAGTAAATGGCGGCTGCAGCGAGATAGAGCGGCAGCGGCTGATACGTCGAAGCGATGATTTCCTGCGCACTGCGCAGCAGCTCCGTCACGGTGATGACCGAAACGAGCGACGTGTCCTTGATGAGACTAATGAGACTGTTCGAGAGACTCGGCACGGCGATGCGCAGCGCTTGCGGCGCGATCACGTAGCGCAGCGTCTGGGTGCGCGAGAGGCCAAGGCTATACGCCGCGAGCCACTGTCCGCTGTGAATGCCGAGAATCGCGCCACGCATGCTCTCCGAGAGATACGCCGCCACGTTCGCGGAAAGCGCGATCACGCCAGCGGGCGTCGGATCGAGCGAAATACCGATGCTCGGCAATCCGTAGTAAATGACGAAGATCTGCACGAGCAGCGGTGTGCCGCGCATCAGGCTCACGTACACGCGCGCGATGAACACGAGCGGGCGGTTCGAGCTGATGCCCATGAGCGCGAGCACGGCGCCGCCGATGAGCCCGAAGATCATCGAAAGCACGGCGAACTTGACCGTCAGCACCGCGCCCTGTGCGAGCACCGGCAGCGACTGGATGATGAGCGTATAGATGGGCATGGGCGTAGGTAACGAGGTGGAGTGGCGCGTTTTGCAATGGACGCACATGTGCGAAGGGCGGCATCGTGCGATGCCGCCCTTCGCGTCAGCCGGACTGAGCGTCCCTCAGGATCATTGCGTGATCGGCTTGGTCACGTCGATGCCGAACCACTTGTCCGAGATCTTCGTGAAGGTGCCATCGGCTTCGAGCTGCGTCATCGCATCGTCGATCGCCTTGGCGAACTTCGGATTGCCCTTCTTGAACGGGATCGCCGACGGGTTGCCGTTGCCGACGATCGCGCCCGTGCGCAGCGGCAGCTGCGAGTTCTTCAGCAGGTAAGCGAGCATCAGGCGGTCGTTGAGCGCCGCGTCGAGACGGTTCGCTGCGAGGTCGCGCAAATACTCGGGCGCGCCCGGATAGGTCTTCACGTCGATGCCCGGCACCGACTTGGCCATGTCCATGTAGTTCGTGCCGAGACCGACGCCGAGCTTCTTGCCCTTCAGGTCTTCGAGCGTCTTGAACTGGCGCGTGTCGTCCTTGCGCTGGATGAGCTGCGCGGCCGAGTACGTGTACGCCGGCGAGAAGTCCAGCACCGCCTTGCGCTGGTCGGTCACGCCGACCTGGTTCACGATCACGTCGAACTTGCCTGCCTGCAGGCCCGCGATGATGCCGCTCCATTCGGTCGTGACGAACTCGGGCTTGAGGCCCATTTTCGCGGCCACAGCCTTGGCGATGTCGACGTCATAGCCGACCAGCTCGCCGCTGGGCGCCTTCGAATTGAACGGGGGGAACGTGCCTTCGAGACCGATGCGCAGCGTGCCGCGCGCCTTGGCCTGATCGAGCAGGTCGTCGGCGTGGGCGCTCGCTGCGACGAACGATGCGCCAACGATTGCAAGTGCAAGGAGTTTTTTCAGCAAACCGGCTTTCATGTTTTCCTCTTGTTCTGCTGCTGCGATTCTAGTGCTAGTGCACAGCGCCTCCGATGCGCCGTGACTAGCCTGCAACTATAGCTTCAGGCGCGGCCCGAGGCCAGCGCCCGCGCACATTCGGCGACGAGCGCCGGACCGCGATAGATGAAGCCCGTATAGATCTGCACGAGCGAGGCACCGGCTGCGATCTTCTCGCGCGCGTCGTCGCCCGAAAAAATGCCGCCCACGCCGATGATCGGCACGTCGCCGCCCAGCTCGGCGCGCAGCTTGCGGATCACGTTGTTCGACGCGTCGAATACCGGGCGTCCCGAGAGGCCGCCAGTTTCGTTCGCATTCGGCATGCCTTCCACCGCCGCGCGCGAAAGCGTGGTGTTGGTTGCGATCACGCCTTCGATCTTGTGGCGCAGGAGCGTGTCGGCGATTTCCTTGACCTGCTCGTCGTCGAGATCGGGGGCGATCTTGAGCGCGAGCGGCACGAGCTTGCCGTGCATGTCGGCCAGACGCTGCTGCTTGTCCTTGAGCGCCGCGAGGAGCGCGTCGAGTTCGCCGCCGCCTTGTAGCTGGCGCAGGTTCTTCGTGTTCGGCGACGAGATATTGATCGTCACGTAGCTCGCGAACGGGTAGACGCGCTCAAGGCAGAAGAGATAGTCCTCGGCGGCGCGCTCGATCGGCGTGTCGGCGTTCTTGCCGATGTTCAGGCCGAGAATGCCGCGATAGCGCGCGGCCTGCACGTTCTTCACGAACTGCTCGACGCCGTGATTGTTGAACCCCATGCGGTTGATGATGCCCCCCGCCTGCGGCAGCCGGAAAATGCGCGGACGCGGATTGCCGGGCTGCGGGCGCGGCGTGACCGTGCCCACCTCGATGAAGCCGAAGCCGAGCGCGGCGAAACCGTCGATCGCGGCGCCTTCCTTGTCGAGACCAGCGGCGAGGCCCACCGGATTGCGGAAGGTCAGGCCCATGACGGTGCGCGGCGAATCGGGCACGCGCGGCGCGAGCAGGCCGGCCATGCCTGTGCGGCCCGCGGCGCCGATCATGCGCAGGGAGAGGTGGTGGGCGTCTTCGGCGTCCATGCGAAAGAGCTGGTCGCGGACGAACGGATAAAGGGTGCTGAACACGGGAAGAAGGCGCGGGCGCCGGAAAATGGGAACCCGCTATTTTACCGGCAACGCGAGCCCAGGGCGATGTGCCGGGGGCTCAGGCTTCGGGCGTGAGTGCGGCCCATGCACCGTCGAAGAGGCCTTCGAGCGGCTGGAAGCGCGCCTTGTACGCCATTTTCGGGCTCTCGCGGATCCAGTAGCCGAGGTACACGTAAGGCAGCTGAAGGCTGCGGGCCTGCTCGATCTGCCAGAGGATGTTGTACGTGCCGTAGCTCGTGTGGAGCGTATCGGGGTCGAAGAACGTGTAGACCGAGGAGAGTCCGTCGCCGAGGATGTCGATCATGCTCACCATGCACAGCGTGCCGGGCTCGTCCGGGTGCGCGGGGTTCGGCTCGCGGAATTCGACGAGGCGTGAATTGATCCGGCTTTGCAGCAGGAACTGCTCGTACTGGTCGCGGCTGTCGCGGTCCATGCCGCCGCCCGCGTGGCGCGCCGACTGATAGCGCATGTAGAGCGCGTAGTGCGACTCGTCGTAGTGCAGCGGCGCGACGGTGGCGACGAGCGCGCCATGGCGCTTCCAGGCGCGGCGCTGCGTGCGGTTCGGCGTGAAGCGCTCGACTGGCACACGCACCGGCACGCACGCGCGGCAACCGTCGCAGTAGGGGCGATAAGTGAACACGCCCGAGCGCCGGAAGCCGGCCTTCACGAGATCGGTATAGACGTCGGAATTGATGAGATGACTGGGCGTTGCCACCTGCGAGCGCGCGATGCGCCCCTCCAGGTAACTGCAGGGGTAGGGCGCCGTTGCATAGAATTGCAGCGCGGAAAGCGGTGAAAGCGGCAGCTCGTTTGGATGCGTCACGTTGGCAGCTCTCGTAGCAGTTCGGATCGTCGCGTGGCGCGCGCGTAAGCCTTGCCGGATCACGCAGCGACGGGTTCTCTATTCAGTCTAACATTGACGCCGAACATGTATCCATCGAATTGCGCGGGCTGTGGCAAGCGCGCACGCGGGGGGGCGCGCCGCTCATATGCCACTCATTTGCGGCTCGCCGGCCTTTCACGCGGCGGGCAGGAACGCGTCGGGCGTGCCTCGTCCGCCGAGCAGATCGGCGAGGACGGCTTTGTCGAATTTCCACGGAATGGGCGCGGCGTTCACATGCGTGCGCACATGGGCAATGAATGCCTTGCGCGAGATTTCGCGCCCGCCGAGCGAGGCGAGATGCGCGGTGTTCTGCTGGCAATCGATCAATTCGACGCCGTGGCGGCGCAGATGTGCGACGAGCGCCGCGAGCGCGATCTTCGAGGCGTCGGTGACGGAGGCGAACATCGATTCGCCGAAGAACATCGTGCCGAGCGCCACGCCGTAGAGCCCGCCCACGCGCTCGCCGCCGAACCAGGCCTCGATGCTGTGCGCGTCGCCGATGCGGTGCAGGGTGGAGTAGGCGTCGATGACGTCGCCTGTGATCCAGGTGCCGCGCTGGCCGTGCCGCGGCGCATTCGCGCACGCACGCATGACCGCGGCGAAATTGTTGTCGACGCGAATTTCCCACGCGTCCTCACGCAGCACGCGCTTGAGCGTCTTCTTTAACGAAGGCGAGACCTTGAACTCGTCGGGGCGCAGGATCATGCGCGGGTCGGGGCTCCACCAGAGCACCGGCTGGCCGTCGGAATACCACGGGAAGATGCCGCGCCGGTAAGCGTCGATGAGGCGCGAGGGCAGCAGGTCCGCGCTGGCGGCGAGCAGGCCCGGCGCGCCGCTCGACGCGCCGAGCGCGCGCTCGACGGCGGGAAACGGTTCGTCGGGCGAAAGCCAGGGGACCATCGTCGCGGGCGCAGTCGGAAGAACAGTCAGCCGTCGCGCAGCGAGCGCAGGACGTCGCCGGTGTGCAGCCCGAAGCTGCCGGACTGGCGATCGGCGAAGAAACAGCGCAGCGTCTGCCCGACCGTTGGGAACGCAATGTCGTCCCAGGGAATCTCGTGCTCTTCAAATAGCCGCACTTCGAGGCTTTCTTCACCGGCTGCGATATCGAGGTCGAGCAGGCGCGCGAGATAGAACAGATGCACCTGGTGAACGCGCGGCACGTTCAGGAGCGAAAAGAGGTTCTGCACCTCGACGCGCGCGCCGGCTTCTTCCAGCGTTTCGCGCGCCGCGGCTTCGGCGGTCGTCTCGCCCATCTCCATGAAGCCGGCGGGCAGCGTCCAGTAGCCGTAGCGCGGCTCGATGGCGCGGCGGCACAACAGCACCTTGTCTTCCCAGACCGGAACCGTGCCGACCACATTGCGCGGATTCTGATAGTGGATGGTGCCGCAGTGTGAGCAGACGTAGCGTTCGCGATTGTCGCCGGGCGGAATGAGCAGGCTGACCGCCTGACCGCAAGTCGAGCAGAATTTCATGGGCACGATAGGGGGATGGGTGATGCGAGTTTATCACCGCTCAGATCGTCGCTCATGTGCTCGCAGTGAAGTTCGCTGAGAAGTGGGGGAGAAAGCCGGGAACGCTGTAAGCAGAGGGCGCAGGCCGATGATCTGCAACCCTTTCGAGTTCCATTGGTTGCGCAGGCAGGATTTGATTCTCTGACCTTTTGGCTTATGCGTGCGGTTCTTCCAGTTTCGTGCTGTCCAGAAACCGCCGATTTATTGAGGGTGCGACCGCTCCCGATCCGTTCACGGGTTCGGGAAAGACGGGACAGCTTCCACGCGGGCCGGGCGGTGTTTCGCATGCGTCGCGCCTCGATAGCCCGCACTTGTCACGTTATCCCCAAGCTATCCGCTCGACGCTGCACCGGTGCATGGAGCGCCTGTGCTACCCTGGACACCACTTCATCCCAGTTCCCCGGCACAAGCTGCCGAAACAATCGCGCACTCGGATACCAGGGCGAATCCGCACGATCGCGAAGCCAACGCCAGCAAGCGTCGTAACGAGACAATATCCATACGGGCTTGTTAAGCGCCCCGGCGAGATGGGCCATTGACGTGTCGACCGTTATGACGAGATCAAGCAATTCAATCATCGCGGCGGTATCAGCGAAATCTTCGACGTCGTCCATAGGATCGAAAGGCCGCAGCTCTGGGGGAAGATCAACGATTTGTCGTCGCGCGCTCTCGCCCTTTTGCAGACTCACAAAACTGACGCCAGGCACTCGCAAGATCGGCAGTAGCGATTGGGCTTTTATGGAGCGACGCCGATCCATTGCGTTCGATGCCGGTTGTTGCGGTCTCGGATCGCCAGCCCAGACCAGGCCGACCTGAAACTGCTTTTTTGGCAACCGCTTGTGCCACACGGAAACGAGGCTCGCGGGTGGGTGAAGATACGGTACTGCTGCCGGAATGGTTTCTACCGTTGTACCGAGTCGATGCGGTAGGCTCATCATGAAACACCAAAAGTCATGCGTCGGGATCGATCCCTGACCATTGGCCGCATAAACGAAATCGACACCATTCAGACTTTCGAAAAGACGCACAAGCGCAGGCGGGCAGAGAACGGAAAGTTTCTGCACACCAAGCTTTTTCAGCATGGGTGCATAGCGACAGAATTGAAGCATATCGCCGTATCCCTGCTCAGGCCAAATCAGTAGCGATTTCCCGACAAGTGATTCGCCATTCCACATTGGCCAGGAAGCCGGCGGCATTGTGCCGTAGCGTTTCCCGGCCGATGTATCGTACCGCGACTCATAGCGCGCCCAACCCTCCGTGTACTCGCCAATTGCCAGCAGCGGATGCGCGAGATTTATCTTTGCCTCGGAAAAATCGGGCTTCAGTGCCAGCGCTTGACGATGCGCGCGAATCGCCGCCTCAACCTCGCCCGACTGCCATAGGGCGCTTCCAAGGTTACTGTAGATTTCATGCGAAGTAGCATGAATCGATAGCGCGCGCCGAAATGCACTTTGCGCCTCTCGCAGATTGTTGGTTACTGTTAAGAGTAGTCCAAGGTTATTCTGCGCCTGATAAAAATCGGGATAGAGTCGGATCGCCTCCCGAAAATGCGTTTCGGCCTCTTCGAGTCGTTCCGTGCTCCAGAGCGCAAGACCTAGCGCATTGTGGGCATATTCAGCGTCTGGGTCTTCGGCGAGTACCTGCCGTAACAGCACCTCCGCCTCGGCATACGAGCGTCTTTTTTGCAGGATACAACCCAGATCAAGTTTCGCCCTTAGCCACTCCGGCTCGACCTCCAGGACCTGGCGAAATACGGCTTCGGCGGCTTCAATGTCGCCACGGCGATAGTGTGCGTGACCGATTTCATGCAGGGATAGCCCGCGGCTCCCTGCGTGCGCGGCAATGCGATGTTTCACCATGTTCATTTCCTGTGCACTTCAGGACTGGAATCGCGGGTGGATGGAGATGGCTTCCCTCGCGGCACTGTCAAGAGCGTGGAGGGAAACCACCTTCGCTATCGATGATTAGTCAACGGTCGCTACTGCCGTAGCTCCGGAGAGCGTCGATGAACTCACGAAGTAACGGCCGTACCATAGGCCCGGTTTTGGAGACTTCACAGTGCAGGACAATTGCTCTGGACCAGGCGCGGCTTTTGCGCACGCAGGCGTCATATCGGACGGTGAATCGTTCACATAGATAGAAGCGGCTTCGCCTGAATTTTTAATGTTCAAGGAAAACGTGAGGCTCTTTGCTCCAGGTGGAACAGTCGTTTTATAGTAAACCAAATACCCGTAGCTGCCCGAAAATGGCACAGCGGTATCCAAAGGAAGATCGACAGCGGGCGGCGGATTAACAGTAATGGATCGGCTAAGAGAACTCGTTTTCCCGTTGCTATCCGTAACGGTTAGGGTTACTGGATAGGCACCGCTATATTTATAGTTGAATTCTGCTGGATTAGCGAAATAAGGTTGCGCACTTGACGAACCCGGGTCCCACTTCCGTGTTTTGATAGAAAGGCCGCCCCTTGCGGTTGAAAGATCCTTGCAAAGCACCCACATGCTCTGTGCACTTTCTTGTTGGCACGTGAAATCGGCCGCAACCGGGATGCCCCCTGATTTAGCCGCTGCGACCGTTTTCGTCGCGTCGAGGATGCCAGCGCCGAGAGCGCGATCCGGAGGCGCCGGAAATGGTTTTGCGTTCTGCCGAAGAAGCGTTCGAAATTCAGCTACGGTCAAAGGCGTGGGAGCGGCGGATTGTGCTAGCGCAATGACGCCGCTAACCATTGGCGCGGCCATTGACGTGCCCGAGAGAAACCGATAGTCGTCACCCCTGGGCGTATCGGTTCCCAAATCGTAAGTCGACATAATTTCCATGGCGGGGGCGGAGATGTCGATGCCCGGGCCAAAGTTTGAGCTTACGTAGCTGTTGCCACCACCATCTGTGCCACCAACGCTAATCAGGTTGCGGCAATTTGCAGGTTGATATCGTGCTACATCCTGAGTGTTATTTCCCGCCGCAGCGACCACCACAGCGCCTTTGCTGGTCGCGTAGTCAATCGCGTTTTGCAACGTATCGAAGCACTGGTTATTCGATGCAAGACTGAGGTTGATGACGGTGGCGGGATTGTTGTTGATGGGTTTGTTTGGCAGTACACCGCCCGCAGCCCACACAATTCCGTCGGCCACTTCGGACATCGCGCCATTACCACACGGTCCCAGGACCTTGACAGAAAGAATCTTGGCATTCGGAGCAACGCCGGCTACGCCGACGCCGTTGTTCGTTTGAGCAGCGGCGATCCCGGCAACATGCGTGCCGTGCCACGTTACACACGACAGGCCAGGCGCGCCCGAATTCATTCCATCCGGGGTGCCCGTATTCGCGATTTGAGCGCCCGGCAGCAACAGATTCGCGTTGTAGTCGCTGTGACTGGTGACACCGGTGTCGACAACCGCGATAACTTGCCCGGCGCCATTCGCGTTGTCCCAGGCACCTTCAATTCCGATTCCTGCCGGTTTCGATTGCAGGTGCCACTGCGTGGGATATAGCGGGTCGTTCGGCGCGGAAACGGCATACATTTCGACATCCGGCTCGACGTATTCGACGTTCGGGTCCGAAGCGATGGCGCGCATGAATGCCCGGGCTTCAGCAGCGGTGAGCTTGCGCTCACTCGTCACTACGTCGGCACCGATACCCATGCGCCTCAGATGGCGCCCCTTTGCGGGAAACGCGGAAGCTAGCCGGTTCAGTTTCGTTTGGATAGCATTCGAATCCTTCCTTTCCGTGCTCCCGTCTTTGTATTTGACGATAAAGCGGTCAGTTCCGTCCTGAATTGCACTCCCGTGCACTTTCATCGCAATGGCTGGCGAGACGGTTTCTGTAGCGGCGGCACTGGCTGCAGCAGCGGCTTCTGCTTTAGCTTCTAGCGGTGTCTCTTCGGATTTCGATGTGCTTAAGGCTGAACCAGCGCTGTTCTCGCCGCCACATGCCGCAACGGTTAGCAACAGGATGACCAGTGCACAATGCGACAGCGCTGTTCGCATTTTCAATGTCTGCATTCGTTCTCCTTATTCTCGATCTGGCACACCCCGTAGATGGCCGTGCCGCTGCATGGCGAGCGAAGTACTCGCCCAAACGAGATTGTTTTAGCGTGTGCGGGAGAACGATATGGGACTGTTCCGAAAACGCCATGAATTGAACCGAGGCGATGGAACGGGTGGCACGCGTGCTACGAACGTGAAACGCTCACAACTCGCGAATTCTCATACTCGGGCAGGCAGGCGCCACGATTGAGGGCATACGCAAGGCATTCACGTGAATGTATAGCCGCTTGACGCAGGACATCGGTCCGCTAGCGGGCAAGGAGGGAAAGCGGTGGGCAAGGGTTCGGCGCAGGGCGCACGCTGGACAACGGACAACAAAAAACCCGCTCGGGGCGGGTTCTGTTTCGAACGAAGCTACCTCAAATTCGCGGCACACAGAACCAGTTGTCGGTCTTGTTGCTATCGCGCGACTGCTATTTGGTTGCGGGGGTAGGATTTGAACCTACGACCTTCGGGTTATGAGCCCGACGAGCTGCCAGACTGCTCCACCCCGCGTCCGTCGAAGAAAAGATTATATGACAGTTCGCGCCGCGTTGCAACAAAAAATGACGGTCGCCTTTCCACGCGTTTGCAAAATGTTTGCGGGGCGCACGTGCCATGGCTTGCGAGGCCGTCAGGATAGAATCGGGGCTCGGTCGGCGCAACGTTCACGCTGCGCCTTGGTTCTTCATGCGCACCGCGCTTCACACGCTTCTTCCATGGACATTCCCCTCGACCTGCAATCGATAGCCGCGCAGGAGCACGCGCTGGTGTTTCCCCGTTTCGACGCCGATCGCGCCTGGCAGCTCGGCTCGCATCTGCATGAACTTGCGCGTGCACGCGCGGTGCCCGTCGCCATCGACGTGCGCACGTTCGGCCAGCAGCTCTTTTTCTGCGCGCTCGACGGCGCCACGCCCGACAACGCTGACTGGGTGCGCCGCAAGTCGCGCGTGGTCGAGCACTTTCGGCGCAGCTCCTATGCGATCGGCTTGCGCATGCAGCAAACCGGCACGACGCTCGCCGACAAGCACGGCTTGCCCATCACCGATTTCGCACCGCATGGCGGCTCGTTCCCGCTTACGGTCGCGGGCGCGGGCGTGATCGGCTCGGTCACCGTCTCGGGGCTGCCACAGCGCGCCGATCATGAACTGGTGGTCGAGGCGCTTTGCGCGCAACTCGACGTCGACTATGCGCAACTCGCGCTCGCGAAGGTCTAAAACGATGCGCTTTCCCGCACTCTCAGCCTGGAGCTGGCTCGTCATCGCGATCGTCGCGGAAGTTATCGCCACGTCTGCACTGCGCGCTTCGGATGGTTTCACGCGGCTCGTGCCCTCGGCGATCGTCGTGGTGGGGTATGGCATCGCGTTCTATGGGCTCTCGCTCACCTTGCGCAGTTTGCCCGTCGGCATCGTCTACGCGGTGTGGTCGGGCGTGGGCATCGTGCTCATCACGCTGGTGGCGATGGCGCTCTATCGGCAGGTGCCCGATCTGCCGGCCGTGCTCGGGCTCGGCCTCATCGTGGCCGGCGTGGTCGTGCTGAATCTGTTCTCGAAGATGCAGGCGCACTGAAAGCAGACGCTGCTGCGGCCACATTCGCGCCAGACATCGTGTCTCGCGCGTAGTATGGCCGGTTACCGCCGCGCACCGCGTGGTCCTGCGGCGGCAGTGCTTTCTGCTGGTTTTCCCCATTGGGGCTGGACATGATCATTCGTTTTCCCGCCGACGCGCCGCTCTATCGCGACGCCAATCTGACCGTGGTCTTCCCCGCACTCGTCGACGGCACACGCGTACCGTGCGCGATTTCCGTCGAGGCGCTCGAGGACCATTTCGGCGCGCTGCCCGCGAACCGTGACGCGTCGATGCAGGCGTTCGACGCGGGCCGTCCGCGCATCGAGGCCGTGGCACGCGCCCATCTTGAACTCAGCAATGGCACGCCGGTGCTGCTCAAGAGCGGACACTTTCCGCCCGGGCGCCTGGATTCGTAGTGCAGGGCGCGCCCGCTCGGGCGTCACAGGAAAATTCGGTTACGGCAACCGCCAGGCGTCGTCATGGGAATCGTCGAACGCAAGCATCGCGAACTGCCCGCAGGGCGAGCAGCGCGCGCGCACGACCAGCGCGAGCGCATTCTCGATGCTGCGCGCCGCATCGTCATGCGCGAAGGCCTCGCCGCGCTCTCGATGCGCAAGATCGCCGACGCGATCGGTTATTCGCCGGCGTCCCTCTACCTGCATTTCGCCGGCCGCGACGAGATTGCCGAGGCGCTCGGTCAAGAGGGTTGCGCGCAACTGCTTGCGCAGCTCGAACCACTCACGCTGATCGCCGACGCGCGCGAGCGGCTTCATGCGCTCGCACACGCCTATGTGGCCTATGGCTGCGACCATCCGCAGACTTACGAACTCATCTTCATGGCGCGCAAGGCGCGCCCGGCGCATGCGGAGCCGGCCGCGCGCCGTCAGAACGACGCGCCTGTTGCGGTTGATGAACCTGACACCGACGCCGCGCCGGCCTGCGGCGCGCAGCTCTTTGCCGCTACGCTCTCCGCACTCGCACCGGCGAGCGGGGCGCGTGTCGACAGCGCCGTGCTCGCGCAGTCGCTTTGGGCAACGCTGCACGGCGTGGTGATGCTCACGCTCGCACGCGCCGGCTTTCAGCACGCCGCACCCGGTCCGTTGATTGACGCCACGCTCGATGCCTGGTTCGGCACGCGCGCCGCAGCGGCTACGCCGTCGACCGCGCCAGCGCCTCGCGTGGCGACGTGATAGCCTCAAGCAGTCTGTGATCGCACCTCATGCGATCCGAAGATGCCGCTCATCGTTCCGCCTTGCCAATCGCCATGTCACACGAAGCCAACGCAAGCCCGACCGCAACCGATGCCGACGCGTACGTGCTCACACACGTCGCGAACCGCATCGGCTTTATCGAACTCGAACGTCCGCAGGCGCTCAACGCGCTCACCACTGGCATGGTCCGCACGATGCACGCGGCGCTCGATCGCTGGCGCGACGACCCGGGCGTGCTCGCGGTGATCGTGCGCACGCGCCACGCGCGCGCGTTCTGCGCCGGCGGTGACATTCGATTCCTGTACGAGTCGTATCGCGCGGGCGATCAAGCGGCGCTCGACACGTTCTTCTCCGACGAATATCGCCTGAATCACGCCATCTTCACGTTTCCGAAAGCGTATATCGCGCTGCTCAACGGTGTGGTCATGGGCGGCGGCATGGGCATCTCGCAGGGCGCGCATCGCACGGGCGGCCTGCGGCTCGTGGGGCCGAGCACGCGCATGGCGATGCCGGAGTCGCGCATTGGCCTCTTTCCCGATGTCGGCATGGGCTGGTTCCTTGCGCGCACGCCTGGCGCGATTGGCCGGTATCTCGCGGTGACCGGCGAGACGCTCGACCAGGCCAGCGCGGTCTATGCGGGCCTCGCCGACGCGTCGCTCGACGAGGCCGCGTGGCCCGCGCTGCTCGATGCGCTCGAGAGCGAGTCGTTCGCAAGCGGCGCGGAAGTGGTCGCGCGCATCCGTCAGGCGGCGCTGCCCGCGGCCGAGTTGCAGCGCCTCGCCGAAGGTTCGTCGCTGGCCGCGGTTCGCGGCTGGATCGACCGGCATTTCTCGCTTGCCGATGTGCCAGCCATGCTGGCGTCGCTCGCAGCCGCGCAGCGCACGGGCGAAGGTGCGCAAGCCGAATGGGCAGGGCAGATGGTGGAGGTGCTGCGCGAGCGCTCGCCGCTTTCGATGGCGGTGTCGCTAGAAGTCGTGTCGCGCGCGGAAGGCACGATGGCTGACTGCCTGCGCCGGGACCTCGACCTCACGCGCTCGAGCTTCGCGATCGGCGACGTCATGGAGGGCATACGCGCACGCATTATCGACAAGGACAATCATCCGCACTGGCGCTTTGCGAATATCGAGGATGTGCGCCGCGAAGACGTCGAGCGGATGTTCGAGAGTCCCTGGAGTCCGGGGGACCATCCGCTGCGCGAACTCATGGGTTGAGCTGGCTGGCGCGGGAGCAGGGGAGGAAAGCGGGAGGGAAAAGCGCGGCGGTCAAACACGGGCCGCGCATCGTGCACGGCCCGCAGGCGGGGTCAGTCTTCGGCAGTTTCGCTCATGAACGCGCGCATGAAAACGAGCGCGCCCCAGCCCCACATCGCATTCGAGGCGAAGCCCGTGGCAAGGCGCGGCAGCATGTTGCCGCTCGGCCAGATGCCGCGCAGCGGATCGACGACGAACACCATCGCTGCGGTGAGCACGATGCCGCCGAACACGAACGCCTGAACCCACGGCGCGGGCCGCGCAGGCGACACGCGCAGCAGCCACGCCATCAGAATGGCCCAGATGGCGCTCCAGATCGCGTTCACGAGGAACTCGGGCAGCCCGAGCGGCAGGAACGGGTCCGTCGAAAATCCGGCCGCGTTGGTAACCTGCGCGGCATGCAGGAGCGCGAGCGTCGCCTCGCGAAAGAAGAGCGACGCCAGAAAGCCGGAGACGAACGGCAGAATCAGTTTTTGCATGAAATCGTGCGAGAGCTTGCTTGGCCTCACCGCGCAATGAGCCTGATGGAGCGTTCTCGCGCGCAGCGTGCCGGTGTTTTTGTGGGTGCGTGCGCCATTATATCGGCGCGCGGTGCGCGCGAGGCGCGCCGTATGCTAAAGCGTCGGGCAAAGCACGAAAGTGGAAAACCTAAGCTCAAAAAAATCGTTCTAAAGGGCGAGGGCCGTCCCTAGACTGGTTCCCCATGAAGACGGCGCCGCCGTCGCCGGGCGCCGCGCGTGGCGCACCGGGGAACGCGCCGGCGCATTCCGTCAGCCGTCGAATCCTTTCAATTGAGCCATGAGCGGCGCATTCGTTTGCGCGGCGCGCCCGCGCGCGTCTGCAGCATGTTGCGCGCCATGTTTCGAAATTCCTGGCAGGAGCCACGCATGAATGTTTTCTGGTTCATCCCGACCCACGGCGACAGCCGCTATCTGGGCACGACCCAAGGCGCGCGCGCGGCCGATCTCGCGTACTTCCAGCAGATCGCCGTGGCCGCCGATACGCTCGGCTACGAGGGCGTCCTGCTGCCCACGGGGCGCTCGTGCGAGGACGCATGGGTCGTGGCGTCCAGCCTCATCGCCGCAACGCGGCGCCTGAAGTTTCTCGTGGCGATCCGCCCAGGTCTTTCGTCGCCGGCGCTTTCCGCGCGCATGGCCGCCACGTTCGACCGGCTCTCCAATGGCCGTTTGCTCATCAATGTCGTGACGGGCGGCGACACGGCCGAACTGGAAGGCGATGGTCTTTTCGTCGATCACGACACGCGCTACGAGATCACCGACGAGTTCCTGCACATCTGGCGCCAGCTGCTCGCGGCATCGCACACGAACGAGGCGATCGACTTCGAAGGGCAGCATCTGCGCTCGGTCGGCGGCAAGGTCCTGTACCCGCCGGTGCAGCATCCGCATCCGCCGCTGTGGTTCGGCGGCTCTTCGCCGGCTGCGCACGCCATGGCGGGCGCGCACATCGACACGTATCTGACGTGGGGCGAGCCGCCCGAAGCCGTCGCGCGCAAGATCGCCGACATTCGTGCGCGCGCGGCCGAGCATGGGCGCACGATCCGCTTCGGCATCCGCCTGCATGTGATCGTGCGCGAGACCGAAGAGGAAGCGTGGGCCGCAGCCGACAAGCTCATCAGCCACCTCGACGACGAGACGGTTGCGCGCGCTCAGGCTGCGTTTGCGAAGATGGACTCGGAAGGCCAGCGCCGCATGGCTGCGCTGCACGGCGGCAAGCGCGGCACGCGCGAGGACCTCGAGGTGTATCCGAACCTGTGGGCCGGCGTGGGTCTCGTGCGTGGCGGCGCGGGCACGGCGCTCGTCGGCAATCCTGAACAGGTGGCGGCGCTCATGAAGGAATATGCGGCGCTTGGCATCGAGACCTTCATTTTGTCCGGCTATCCGCATCTGGAGGAATCCTATCGTTTTGCAGAGCTTGTATTCCCGCTGCTGCCGGGGCGAGCGGCAAAGGGCGCAGGCGGCCCGCTTTCGGGGCCGTTCGGCGAAGTGGTCGGCAATCACTATCTGCCGAAGGTGAGCCAGAGCTGAGGCGCTGGACAAACGCAGCAATCGTGGAGAATGCAACGATGACGCAATCCGTGGTAACGGCCGCACCCGCGCGCGGTTCCCCGAACTCTGGCGGCGCGCTGCGCGCTGCGCGAGCAGTCGTGCGGGCGAGCCGGCGGCGGCTCGCGCCCTGGTTCGTGCCGCTGGCGGTGCTGGTGATCTGGGAGGTCGCCGCCAGGAGCGGCGCGCTCTCGACGCGTGTGCTGCCCGAGCCGCTCGCCGTGCTGCGGGCCGCCTGGTCGCTGATCGAGTCGGGCGAGATGTGGGCCGACGTGCGCGTGAGCACCTGGCGCGCGCTTTCGGGGTTCGCGATCGGTGGCGGCATCGGGCTCGTGCTTGGACTGGCTACGGGACTTTTCAAGCCCGTTGAAACCGCGCTCGACTCGACCGTGCAGATGGTCCGCAATATTCCGGCGCTCGCCATGATTCCGCTCGTGATCTTGTGGTTCGGCATTGGCGAGGAAGCAAAGGTCTTTCTCGTGGCGCTGGGTGTGTTCTTCCCGGTGTACGTGAATACGTTCCACGGCATCCGCTCGGTGGACGCCAACCTCGTGGAGATGGCGCGCAGCTACGGGCTCAAAAGATTTTCGCTCTATCGCGAAGTGATACTGCCGGGGGCGTTGCCGTCGATACTCGTTGGCGTGCGCTTTGCGCTTGGCCTGATGTGGGTGACGCTGATCGTGGCCGAAACGATTTCCGCGCAATCGGGCATCGGATACATGACGATGAATGCGCGCGAATTCCTGCAAACCGACGTAGTGGTGGTCGGCATCCTGCTATACGCGGCGCTCGGCAAACTCGCTGATTGGCTGGCGAAGTGGCTCGAGCGCGTGGCGCTGCGCTGGCATCCCGCCTATCAACAGGAGAACGAAGCATGAGCGTGAGCCAGTTGGCATCGAACTACGGTGCAGGGCGGGACGGCTTTGAACGCGAGCCGGCGCGCGAACGCAACGGCCGTGCGCAGGTCGCCCGCGAAGGCGTGGCATTGCGCACGAATACGCAGGGAGCGGACGCCGCAGTTGCACTGCGCGGCGTGGGAAAGGGCTACGGCGAGCGCGCCGTGCTGAGCGGCTTTGACCTTGCGATCGAGCGCGGCAGCTTTGTTTCCATCGTCGGACGCAGCGGTTGCGGCAAGTCCACGCTGCTGCGTCTGATCGCAGGTCTCGAAGCGCCGGACGAGGGCGAGGTGCAACGGCGCGGCGCGGGTGGCGCGCCGCTCGACACGCGCATCATGTTCCAGGACGCACGCTTGCTGCCGTGGAAAACCGTGTTGCAGAACGTGATGCTCGGCCTCGGGCGAAGTGCGCGCGACGACGCCCGCGCTGTGCTCGACGAGGTGGGCCTGCTTGCGCGCGCCGACGAGTGGCCCGCGCGACTCTCGGGCGGCCAACGGCAGCGCGTGGCGCTCGCCCGCGCGCTGGTGCATCGTCCGAGCCTGTTGCTGCTAGACGAGCCGCTCGGTGCGCTCGACGCGCTCACGCGTATCGAGATGCATGCATTGATCGAGCGCTTGTGGCGTGAACACCGCTTCACCGCGCTGCTCGTGACGCATGACGTGCACGAAGCCGTCGCGCTAGGCGACCGCATTCTGCTCGTCGAGGCGGGACGTATCGCGCTCGATCAGACCGTGCCGCTCGAGCGCCCCCGTGCGCGAGTGGACGCGCGCTTCGCTGCGCTCGAGGAGAGCGTTCTGCAGCGCGTGCTCGGCCACGGCGCGCAGCCAGCCACCGGGCGGCCTTCGGGCGCGGCGGCTTGAATCGTTTATCAGGAATCCTCTTTTTATACTCGAACTCCCGGAGCCTAACTTATGAGCATTACCGCCATCAACGTGCGCAACCAGTTTCGCGGCAAGATCAAGGAGATCATTCGCGGGCCCGTCGTCTCGGAAGTCGATGTCGACACGGCGTTCGGCATCGTGACCTCGGTGATTACCACGCGCTCGATCGACGAACTCGAGTTGAAAGTGGGATCGGAAGTGGTCGCGCTGGTGAAGTCCACGGAGGTGTCGATCGCGCGCCTGTGAAGCGGATCGCGCGTCGGGCCCGCCTGCGAGTCGCACAGGGGCGAAGTGCTAGCATGAACCGTCAGCAGAAGACGGAGAGGCGATCATGGAGCCGAAGGGCAACGACATGGGCGACTACCAGGAGCGCTACAAGGACTACGACATTGAAGTCGCGGTCGAGCAGGTGCTCACGGGCGTGAAGGCGCACTTTCGCGTGCTGAAGGGCGATACGGTTGTAGAGGACTGGCAGCTCGTGCATATCACGCGACTCTGGTCCACCGAGCACGCGGCGGCCCAGGCGGGCTTCGACGCCGCGCGCGCATGGATCGATGCGCGCGGCGCGCAAGCTGGCTAGCGTTTGCCTTGCGAGCCCAAGGCCGGCGACTGGCTGGCCCGGCGCTCGGCAGCGGCGAACATGTCGCGGAGTTGCTGGCGCTCGGCGCCGCTCAGATGTGCTGCGGCGGCCGGTATGGTGAGCACCAGGTGCAGCGTGAGGGCGCCGCGCGTGCCGTTGCGGTCCGCGAGCCCCTGGCCGGGCAGACGGATTGCCGTGCGCGCATTTGCGTTTGCTGGAATCTTCACCTCGAACGTGCGGCCGAGGACCTTCGCCTGGAGGCCGCCGCCCAGCATGGCAGTCACGAAGTCGATCTGCAGGTCGCAGGCAAGGTCGAGCCCGTTGCGCGTGAAGCCCGGGGCGCAAACGATGGAAACGGAAAACGTGGCGTCTCCGGGCGGCCCGCCATTCACGCCGGGATGGCCGCCGCCCGGCACCACCAGACGCTGACCGTCCCATGCTCCGCGAGGAATCTCGACGGCTTGCGACTTGCGCCAAGTTCTCACGCCTGTGCCGTGACATTGCTCGCAAAGCGCGCCGCGATCTTCCTGCTCACACGTCGGACAGGGACCTTTGACAGGGTAGTGGGCTTGAACGCCGCCGCCGTCGAGTGCGACTTCGAGCGGCACGAATAGCTCGACGAGACAGTTCGCGCCGCGCATGGGCGGCGTCGCACGGCGGTGTCGCGGCGATGCTTCTCCGGTGCGGGTTTTGCTGGCCGGGTTTGCGGCGCCAGTTGTCCTGTCTGTTGGCGCGACGCGCCTACCGCTCAGAATCTCGAAGGCTTCCTGAATGAGCTTGAACACCGGCTCGACCGTCGCCTCGCGTCCCTTGTTGCGGTCGGGGTGGTACTTCGCGCGCAAATGACGGTACGCGCGCTTGATTTCCGCCGGCGACGCAGTCTCCGGCAGCTGCAGCCGCCTGTAATATTCCTCGAAGCTCAAGGGCGTTCCCGGGTGTCTCTCGTGCACAGACGCAAAAAAGCCCGCAACCAGTGCGGGCTCATTTGTTCACTGCTGAATTCTTTGGGGGGCTGATGGGACTCGAACCCACGACAACAGGAATCAGAATCGAGTCGCCGAACAGCCAATTCAGGTTAAAAATCCAAGCCCTAGGATTTCAATTTCGGAATATATCGCACTTTGTCGACCCAACACTGGCGCGCGTTTGCAGCGACGTGTTCCGAAAATTCCGATGTATTTTAGCCGCCATAGTAGACGTAGCGCCAGCGCTACAGCTTCGAGAAAAGCTGCGGAAGCGGTCCGATGCGCAGCTCAGCGTGACGCCTTGCTGTACTGGCGTCTTTCGCTGCGTTCAGGCGGGAGGGCCTACCGGGATGAGATATACGACAGTCTGGCCAGCAGGCAGGGCGAGCGCTTGCGCGGCTTTATGCCCGTCGACGGACCCAACGGGCACGGCGGCAAGCTTAAGAACCGCGGCCTGAAGCAGCATGTTCTGGACGGCATGCGCGGCCTCTTGCCGGGAGTAGGGAAGGTCCCGGGCGCCGTACCGCTGGGAAAGCCGACTGGGGTCGGCGGCCACCGCGATGACGAGCGGCGCTGCCCCGACAGACGCTTGCCCGAGTGCAACGGCTTTCAACTTGGGTCGCAGGTCGGGCGTGGCTCGCGTCTCGGCCCGGTGGCCCTGTGGCAGGTAGTGCATGACTTCAGTGGCGCTCACCGCGTAGAGTTCGAGCGCGTACAAAGCGCCTGCCGAAGGCGACGCACGCTTGCCGTCTGGGCTGGTGATGCCCTGTCCAGCCCACAGCAACTGGCCGATCGTCTCGACTGGCAACGGGTCTGTGCCGAAGGTGCGCACGGATCTGCGTCGCGAAATGGCTTCTTCCAGGGAAACGGTGCCCGCGAAGGTGGGCTTGGGCAGTGCGATCTCATTGGTGTATTTCGCCTGGCTCGCCTGCGCGTGGCGGGTTGCCCCCTCAACGAGCGCGCCCGCGGCTAGCAGAGCCAAAAGTTCACGGCGGTGCATGGTGCCTCCACGAGAGAATGAACAGACTCGTTGGCGTACCGCACAACCGGATGAAAATCTGAAAGCAGAGGTGCCGCTGCAAGGCGAGTCACGAATTTTGGCTTGGCGCTGAGCAGCTCCGCCAATGAGTTGACCAGCTTTGTCTCTTTCTGTGCGGGACAAGTCGACATTTCGTCAGACGAGGTGAAGCATAGCCGCCGTGAAAGCCTAATCCAAGGTTTGCTTATCTCGCGCCAGCCACCGCAGTGACGGATCGTGGAAGGAGCATTCATTGACCCGCGCGGCCGTTGCGATGTGCTCGACGTGCACCATCGCGTCCGTTTCGTTCTCCAGCGCATAGATGAGCGGCTCCCGATTGTTGGGGCAATGGCTCACGAACTGGAGTCGATAGATGTTGGTCATGTGCATCTTGCGTTAGTGCTGGGGCGCCGTAGGGATACGAGGATGAATTGAACGCTGACTCTAGGTTTCGGGTGCGGAATTGTTGCGGGTCTGTGATTAACTCCTTCCGGATTTCACTCGAAAAACAGGCACGGCAAGCGATGTCGGCCGAATAGTCAGAAGAATCTTTGCCAATGGCCGGGGACAGACAATGGATACAAGGGATGAGGTGGGAGCCGCCCACGAGGCGTGGGTGATCGCCCGCGAAAAGGTTGCTAGAGAACTCCCGCGCTTGATCCTTGAATTTCCAGACGACGATTTGATACGCGCTCTGATTGCTGAGGAAGTCGCTGCGCATAGAGACTTCCTTGTCATTCGCGCTAGCGTGGCATGCCCGTAGCATGTGGCCGCCATGCAGCCGGCCCACTGCGCTGCGCCGAGCACGCGCGCTCACCGTCCATGCGGACGGCCAAGGGCAGCGAGCAGGTGAGTCGCGATCACGAGCACGACGCTGACGGCGATCCACCACACGCGTTCGGCGAGCAGGCCGCCACGCTGCCCGCCCGCCGTGACAGACAGACACGCTGCAGTCACGGTGTAGCAATGTCGGCGACGGACCTTCCGGTGCCGCCGGCGTGGGCGATGGAAGCGCCGCCGTCGCAGACCTTGACCCAGTGGTTGCCGAACGCGTTTCCCGGGTCGCTGGAGACGACCAGCACGAAATAGACAAGATGAGGGTGCTGCAGGCGTATGTGTGCGCGGTTCGAGCAAAAACGCCGGGATGCGCTGTCGCGTCGACAGCTCGGTAACGCCCGGGCAGCCTGCGCCTGAAGAAAAGAGGCCGCCGATTTCGAGAATGCGGCGGCCTTAAGCTTTGTCTTCCAGCTTGGGAGGTGCTGGAGGTTGCGGGGTCTGGACGCAACCTGAATGTAAGGTATCAGTAATATTGCGCAGCGTCTATAGCTCGAGAATTATCTTCGCTGTAACACAGCTAAGCACTCAGGTGCGCGGCTGTTCTCAGCTCGCGAAGTTCGGGGGCATCTTCTCCGCGATTGGCGGGCTCGAATTCACAAGCGCAAAAGCAAAAAAGCCCGCATAAAGCGGGCTTCATTTTGCATCGCATCTTCCAGAGATTCTGTTTTCCGCGCTGCGAGCACTTATCAGTGCTTGAATTCTTTGGGGTGGCTGATGGGACTCGAACCCACGACAACAGGAATCACAATCCTGGACTCTACCAACTGAGCTACAGCCACCGCTGTTTTTCTCAATCAGCGCTGCTTTGTAAGCGGCGTCAATCAAGAAGCAAGATTATATACACACCAAAGCGGGCTTGCCTAGCCCTTTATTCAAGAATTTCATCCGCAACGCGCAGATATTCTCGCGCCTCGTCGAAGATCGCGAGATCCGCCTTCGCGAGCTTGCGGTTGTCCGAGAGGATACGGCGCCATCCGCGCGCGCCGGCCACGCCGCGATAGAGACCCAGCGCATGGCGCACGATCGCGCCGAGGTAAGTGCCGCGCGCGATCTCGCTTGCGCAGTACTCGATGAGCTTCGCTTCCACTTCCTCGCGCGTGAGCGCGGCTTCGGTTGCGCCATAGAAGCGCGTATCGACGTCGGCGAGCACATAGGGGTTGTGATAAGCCTCGCGGCCGAGCATCACGCCATCGACATGCTGTAAGTGCTGCTCGACTTCGTCGAGCGTTTTGATGCCGCCGTTGATGATGATTTCGAGCTGCGGGAAGTCGCGCTTGAGCTGGTACGCGTAGTCGTACTTGAGCGGCGGGATCTCTCGATTTTCCTTCGGGCTCAAGCCCTTCAGAATCGCGTTGCGCGCGTGGACGATGAAAACGTCGCAGCCCGCTTCGGCAATCGTGCCGACAAAGTCGCGCACGAACGCATAGTCCTCGACCGCATCCACGCCAATGCGGTGCTTGACCGTCACGGGTACGGAGACGACGTCGCGCATCGCCTTCACGCAGTCCGCCACGAGTCGCGGTTCGTTCATCAGGCACGCGCCGAATGCGCCGCGCTGCACGCGCTCGGACGGGCAGCCGCAGTTCAGGTTGATTTCGTCGTAACCCCACTGTTCGCCGAGCTTCGCCGCGCGCGCGAGGTCGTCGGGTTCGCTGCCGCCTAACTGAAGCGCGACCGGCGCTTCGGCCGGCGTGAACGCGAGATGGCGCGGCACGTCGCCGTGGAGAAGGGCGCCCGTCGTCACCATCTCCGTATACAGCCACGTGTGCCGGGAGATGAAGCGATGCAGCGAGCGGCAGTGGCGATCGGTCCAGTCCATCATCGGCGCGACGGAAACGCGGCGGGGGCTGGCTTGACGGTTGGCAGACATGGCGATGGGAAACCGGTGCGTAACGGCTGGCGTGGATCAACCTTGCATTTTAACGCATATGGGTTTGGCTCTTCGTACCCTTTGCGCACTGCGCCAATTTGCCAAATCCCCATGCAGGAAGCGCGCCCGATGGCCATTTCCGGCCGAAAAACCCTACTCGAGTTATGTAATCCCCAGGAAATTTGCTGCGTCGCGCAAATTTTTTTGAGCGTGTTTTTAGGGTCTGTTCGTCGCTCAGCCTTGTCAGAATTGCCTGACGCGATTGTTGTGGAATGGAGAATAGTAAATTCGGATTATCGCGATTATTTTCTGATAGTAGGTGTATACACTGAGTTTCGTTGACGCAGCTCGTGGGCACTGACCTCCCAGGCGCGGCGCCTTCCCGATCCGCAATTGAACCTGATATTGGAGTCCACCATGAAGACCAAACTCATCGCAGCGCTGCTGGTCGCAGCTACCGCTTCTGTTGCCGCTCCGGCGTTCGCCAGCGGCTATGGTCCGGCACCGTTCTACCGCCCGGACGTTGGCGCGCCGGCTTCGCAGCGTGGCCAGAGCGTTCAGACCGTGGCCGCCGAGCGCGTCCAGGAACAAGGCGCCCAAACGGCATACGGCGGCGTTGCCGGTTCGGCTTCGCAGTCGGGCAGCCACGCGAAGGCCACGGGCCCGCAATCGGTCTTCTTCGGCCAGTAAGCCGCACTGAAGTTGTCGGGCCGCTCGCCAGTCGGGCGGCCTGAAGAAGCCGGATGTCGTTTCGACGTCCGGCTTTTTGCTTTTCAGGCCCGCGATTTCTCAGGTGACGCTCAGGACGCGCCGCGAACGCGCTGGTCGATGGCCACGCGAATCCGGTCGAAGGCCGCGTCGAAGGCGTTGTCGTGGGTCGGGAAGCGGCCGGTCGCTGCGCATTCAGTGGATTCTGGCCGCATTCAGCATTCCCTGAAAAAATTCTCGCGGCGTGATAGCGTCAGCGTTTCCCCAACCGAACTGACGGACAACGTTTCCATGGAATACCGCACACTCGGCGATACCGACGTCAAGGTGAGCCTGATCGGGCTCGGCACGATGACGTGGGGCGAGCAGAACACGGAGCGCGAGGCGCACGAACAGATCGACTACGCGCTCGACCAGGGCGTCACGCTGATCGACGCCGCTGAGATGTACCCCGTGCCGCCGCGCCCGGAGACGCAAGGGCAGACCGAGCGTTTCATCGGGACATGGCTCGCGCAGCATCGCGCGGCGCGAGAGCGCATCGTGCTCGCCACCAAGATTGCGGGCCCGGCTCGCCAGCCGCACAATCCGCAGCACATTCGCGGGCCGCAGAACCAGTTCGACCGCAAGAATCTGACCGAAGCGCTCGAAGGCAGCCTGAAGCGCCTGCAGACCGATTACGTCGATCTGTATCAGCTGCACTGGCCCGACCGCAGCACGATGACGTTCGGCCGCAACATGTATCCGTATCTCGACGACGCGTACACGGTGCCGATCGAGGAAACGCTCAGCGTGCTCGCCGATTTCGTGAAGGCCGGGAAGGTCCGCCATATCGGCGTGTCGAACGAAACGCCGTGGGGTGTTGCGCAGTTCCTGCGCGCCTCCGAAAAGCTGGGGCTGCCGCGCATCGTCAGCATTCAGAATCCGTATAGCCTGCTCAATCGCACGTTCGAAAGCGGCCTGTCCGAATTCGCACATCGTGAAGGCGTGGGCCTGCTCGCGTATTCGCCGCTCGCGTTTGGCTGGCTGTCGGGCAAGTACGAGGGCGGGGCGCGTCCGGAAGGCGCGCGCATCACGCGGTTCGAACGTTTCAAGCGATACAGCAAGCCGGAATCGGTGGCCGCGACCACGCGCTACGTGGAACTCGCCAGGGCGCACGGCTATACGCCCGCGCAGTTCGCGCTCGCTTTCGTCAACAGCCGGCCGTTCCTCACCAGCAATCTGATCGGCGCGACCTCGCTCGAGCAGTTGAAGGAAAACATCGCCAGCGCCGACGTCAAGCTCACGCCCGAATTGCTCGCGCAGATCGACGTGCTGCACGAGCAGCAGCCTAATCCTGCCCCTTAAGAGGAGCAGCAGGGCGCAGCGCGGTCCCTTCCGGGCCACGCTGCGCTGCGCCGCGTTAGCGGCTAACGCGGCAAAGTCGTTGGCGATTCGCAAGGCATACACTACGATCCAGCATGCGCTGGTTGGGGCACCATCACGCTTCGTGTGACGGCGCCCCGACCGGCCGTCCATACGCTCAAGCCCGGAGAATTCAAAATGACGAGCGCACGTCCAGCGCAATCACCTCCGTCCTATGGCTGGCCCATTTTTATTTTGCTGGCGGTGGCCGGTCTCTTCTACGTGAAGTGGTTCCCGTACTATCACCGCGCATTCACCGCCGAGGAAACACACTCCATCGGCAAATCGATCCTGATGGGCGGCGCGTCCACAGCCCCTGATCCCTCGTTCTCCGCCGCGCTCGATTACGCCTTCGCTTATGGCAAGGCGATCTGGCAGGCCATGGTGCTCGGTCTGCTGCTCGGCTCCGGCGTGCAGGCGCTCCTGCCCGTGCAATGGGTCGCGCGCGTGCTCGGCCGGCGCGGCTTTGGCAGCGTGGCGGCGGGCGGCCTGCTCGCGGTGCCCGGCATGATGTGCACCTGCTGCGCCGCGCCCGTGGTCGTGGGCCTGCGCGCACGCAATGCGTCGGCAGGCGGCGCGATTGCATTCTGGCTCGGCAACTCCGTGCTCAACCCCGCCACGCTCGTGTTCATGGGCTTCGTGCTCGGCTGGCAATGGAGCGCGCTGCGCCTCGCGCTGGGCCTGTTGATGGTGTTCGGCCTTGGCTGGGTTTGCAACCGGCTCGTCACGCCCGAGGAGTCGCGTGCCGCCGAAGACCGCCTGGCGCTTCTCACGGAGCAACAGGCGCAAGGCGGCAACGTCTTCGTGCGCTGGGCGCGCATCTTCGCGCGCATGGCCGTGCGACTCGTGCCGGAGTACATCGTGCTCGTGCTGCTGCTCGGCGCCGCGCGTGCCTGGCTCTTTCCGCATATCGGCCCGGAAGTGACGAGCAGCCTTGGCTGGATCGTCACGTTTGCCGTGGTCGGCATGCTGTTCGTGATCCCCACGGCCGGCGAAGTCCCCATCATTCAGGCGATGCTCGCGCTCGGCATGGGCGTAGGGCCCGCGGGCGCGCTTCTGATGACGCTGCCGCCCGTGAGCGTGCCGTCGTTCGCGATGCTGGCGGGCTCGTTCCGGCCGCGCATGCTCGTCGTCGTGGGCACGACGGTGGTGTTCTTCGGCATCGTCGCGGGGCTCGCGGCGGTCACCCTCGGCTTCTAGGGACGTCGCGACGAGGCAGTCGCCATGCGTTCAGCGTTGGCATTCTTGTAATACGCGGGCGGTTCGCCGTCCGCCACGGAGCGGGCCTCGGCCCGAAAACCAGCATGGCAAAGCAAAAAACCAATCCGAAACTCGAGCAGGCGCTCACGCGCGGCGACCTCGCCATCCGCCAGGCCAATTCGGCCCGCGCCACCGCAGTGCTGCGCGCGCTCGGCAAGATGATCGTCGAGGCTTCGGCCACCATCGGCGTCGAAGCGGACACCTCGATTCCCGACGGCGATCGCATTTACGACCCGGCCGACGGTCTGTGGCCGCAGTCGCTGCTGGTTTCGCTCGATGGCCCGGTGGAGGAGTCGGACCCGGAAGAGATCCGCACGGTGCGTTTGCTTGCCCAGACCCAATCGACGATGTTTCGCGTGGAATGGCATCGCGCCGACGGCAAGATCGGCCGCCAGGAAGGCGGCCCGTTCGCAACGGTCGCGTTTATTTCGGACGTCGATATTCCCTGGGGAGACGACGAGGACTGAGTGCCTCGCGATGCCTTAGCGTGCCTTAATGTGCTTAAACGTCCTTCAACGCATCATGCGCCGGCGAAACAGCACCGAAGCGATCGCGAACGGCACCACCACGTAAATCGCGAGCACGAGCAGGTGCAGTCCGGCCTGCTCGACAGGCCGGTCGAGCATGGCGGGGCGGATCAACGCGACGGCGTGCGCGAGCGGCAGCATCAGCGTGATGTGCTGCGCGGCCGCGGGCAACTGTGCGATCGGGAAGAACACGCCCGAGAGCAGCAGCATGGGCGTGAGCACGAGCGTTTGATAGAACATGAAGAAGTCGTAGGACGGCGCGAGCGCGGTGACGATCATCGCGCAACTCGCGAACGCGAGGCCCGCAAGCGCGATCACGGGCAGCGCGAGCAGCATGGAAGGAAAACTCGCGTAGCCGAGCAAACCGGCCACCACCATGATCGCCGCGCCCGAGAGCATCGACTTGCTCGCGGCCCACATGACTTCGCCTAGCACGACGTCGCCAAGCGTGAGCGGCGTGTGCATGATCGCCTCCCACGTGCGCTGCACGTGCATGCGCGAGAAGCCCGAGTACATTGACTCGAAGCTCGCCGACATCATGACCGAGGACGACACCGTCCCCGCCGCGAGAAACGCGATGTACGAGACGCCGTCGACGTGCCCCACCATCAGCCCAAGCCCGAAGCCGAGACCGAAGAGATAGATCATCGGGTCGGCGAGATTGCCGAACATCGACGCAAGGGCGAGCTTGCGCCAGACCAGATAATTGCGCCGCCACACGGCGATCCAGTGCGTGGCGTTCGAAGGCAGCGCGGCGCGCGGCTCGCGCATGGGCGCCTGGGTGGGGCGCGAGGGCGTCGGGTTGTTGGTGCGTGTCTGCATGGTGTCCTTGGCGATTCGTATGCCGCCGTCAATCCTGGCGCATTAATCCTGCATCTCGCGGCCTGTGAGCCGCAGGAACACGTCTTCGAGATTCGCGGGCCGGTGCAGGTAGCGTAGATCGGAGCGGTGGCGCAGCTTCGCATGCACGGGCGCGGGGTCGTCGACATAGCAGAATAGCGTCTCGCCGCTGATCTCCGTGCGCTTCGCATCGGCTGCAAGCTCGTCGCGCAGCGAGACCGGGTCCGGGCCGTACACCTCGATCACATCGCAGCCGATCTCCGATTCGATCAGCGCCTTGGGCGCACCCTCGGCGATCTTGCGGCCCTCCTCGATCACGCAGACGCGATTGCAAAGTCGTTCGGCCTCCTCCATGAAATGCGTGGTGAGGAGAATCGTCTTGCCGCGCGCGAGCAGCGAGCGCAGCCGCTCCCAGATCAAATGCCGCGCCTGCGGGTCGAGGCCTGTCGTGGGCTCGTCCATCACGAGCACGTCGGGGTCGTTCACGAGCGCGCGCGCCAGTGTGAGACGACGGCGCATGCCGCCCGAAAGCTCACCTACGCGCGCATCGGCCTTGCTTTCGAGGCGCGCGAATTCGAGCAGTGGCGCGACGAGGTCACGCGTTTCACGCGCGGACAAGCCGAAGTAACGGCCGAACACGAGCAAGTTCTCGCGCACGGTGAAGTCGGGGTCGAGATTGTCGAACTGCGGCACGACACCCACGCGCTGGCGGGCGTGACGCGCGCGCGCGGGCACCGGCTCGCCACACAGGCTGATGCGACCCGCATCGGGCGAGACGATGCCGAGCAGCATGCGCAGCGTCGTGGTTTTCCCGGCGCCATTGGGGCCGAGCAGCCCGAAGCACTCACCGGGGAGGACGTTGAACGACAGGCCGTTGACGACCGTCCTGTCTCCGTAATGTTTGATGACCTGCTCGAATTCGATGGCGGGTGCGGGCATGGACCAGTTGAACGTGAGTCGAACGGGCGTCGCGCGAGGCGCACGCAAAGCGAACGCAAAAGCAAACGAACAATCGCGCGAAACAAGGCGGCCCATTTTAGTGCATTGCTGCGTGGCGGGTTGGGCGGCGCTTCCAGGCCGTGCGACGTGGCACGAGGCGATTGCATGTCGCGGCAAGCATCAGGCCATGCACAAGAGGTGTGCGTTGCCTAAGACGTATCTGGCGGTTTTCGATGCCCACCTGGCGTTTTCCAGCCCTTGCGTGTGGAATTGCGGCGCACCATCATGAGAATCGCACAGCCTGCAAATCACGCGGGCGGGGAGAAGCGATCATGGCGAGCTACAAAAAAATTCTGCTCTGTTACGACGGCTCGCGCGAAGGCCGCAAGGCACTGCGTTGCGGCGCCGACCTTGCGCTCGATCTGCAGGCGGAAACGCATCTGCTCTCGGTTGTCGACATGCGCTCGACGATCGCGCAGAGCGCGGGCCTGCTGACCGATGTGGCCTGCGGCCGCTTCGAGGAAACGGCGCGCGAAATCCTTCAGGAAGGCGTGGACTGGCTAACCGAGCGTGGCGTGCGCGCCCAGGGGCACTTCGCGTTCGGGCATCCGATCGACGAAATCGCAAATCTGGCCAACGAACTGAATGCCGACCTCGTGGTGGTGGGTCACCGCTGCCGCACGGGGCTTTCGCGCTGGTGGATGGGCGCGGGCAATACGCCGCTGCTCGACCGCGTGTCGTGCAGCATTCTCGTGGCGTGTTCGTCGGCGGCTGAGGAAAAACAGCAGCAAGCCGCCGCTTAGTTGATCGAGCGGGATCAAGCGGGAACAAGCGGGCCGGTTCGCACAGAACCGGCCTGTTTCCGCTTTCGCTTCCAATCTGTCTCAGTTCGAGACGTTTCCTTCGTCTAGCTCGACCGCTGCGAGCTTCCACGAGAAGAGCCCGTGACGCTGCAGGATGGCGGCATAGTGCTCGCCCGTATTGCCGCGCTCCCACGTGAGCGCGAATTCATTGAGGCCGCGATAGCCGGCCGTGGTGACCGGCCGAGCCTCGGGCGCGGGATTGCCCGACGCCGCTGGGGGCGATGACGGCGCCGATTCTGCCGATTGCGCGGATTCTGCCGATTGCTCGCCGGACTCCGCCGGCGGCGGCGCGTGCGGCCGGTCGCCAGGCTTGCCCGTCGGCGGCATGCCGCTCAGCAGGGCGGCCACGCCTTCCGGCGTTGCGTAGGCATCCACGAGCGGACTGATCAGTGCCGCACCAATCACGGCGCCAAGGATGAGCAGCGGATTGCTGCTGTGTTGCCCTTCGACGCGCCGATGCAGCATCTCGCCAACCTGCTGCTTGAGGCTCAGGCGCAGCGCCGGGTAGTCGACGTACTCGTTGAGCGTGGCGGCGTCGCGAGCGTCGGCGGCGGCTTTCATGTGTTTCACCGCGATATAGGGCGACGCATACGCGTAGCCAAGCGCGCCAACAACCATGGCGAGCGCAACGGCGATCGCTACGGGCTTCTTCCAGCCTTGGGATTTACGTGGGGTTGAGGGAGATTCCGTCATCGGCATAGGGCTAATCGTTCAAACAGGGTGTTGACCGCAAACCCGGTCAAACGATCCCGACCGTAACCTCTTCTCACATTTGAGCCGCGTATTGGCGAATTCGCGGCGTAATTCGCGCTCGATTCGACCTTACTTCGCCAGCGCTGCAGGCAGGTCGCTGTGCTGCTCCGCGATGCAGCGGTCGATCGCACGGCAGACCGCGTCAACCGTGCCGACGAGAATGAGCCGCGACTGACCTTGATAGACCCGCACCGGCGCGCGGCGCATGGGCTGCTCGGTGTTGAGCGTGCTGTTGAGCGACACGCGCGCAAACGCCGGCTGGGCCGAGGGCAGCGCCGGCAGGTCGGCCGTGCTGGCGGCCACCATCTCTGGCGAGTCTTCGAAGAGCGAGCCGCTCAGTGCGGCGGCCGAGTCGCGCACCTCGCGCACCGCGCAAGAGGCGATTCCACGGAGGTGGCGAAGACGGCCGAATTGACGGAAGGGCAGCAAGCGGGCAAGGCGTTCCATGACTCTCTCCAGGTAGTGCGTAAACTCAGCGCACAACGCGCGCAGACGGATTGCTTAGAATTCTGTGGGGCGGATCAGGCCAACCGCGATGCCTTCCAGCGCGAATTCCGCGCTGCCAGCCTCGACAAAAATATTGTCGTAATCGGGGTTCTCGGCGATCAGTTCGAGCCCGTTCGAACGGCGCTTCAGCCGCTTCACGGTGACGTCGTCGCCAAGGCGCGCCACGATGATCTGCCCGTCTTTCGCTTCGGCCTTCTTCTGCACGGCGAGCAGGTCGCCGTCGAGAATGCCGGCGTCGCGCATGGAAAGGCCGCGCACTTTCAGCAGATAGTCAGGGCGGCTCGAGAACAGTGCCGGGTCGCACATGTAGTTCTGCGAGATGTGTTCCTGCGCGAGGATAGGGCTACCCGCTGCGACGCGGCCAACGAGCGGCAGTGAGAGCTGCATGATGCTCGGGTGCGGGAGCGTGAACTGGTGCGGCAGGTCGTCGGGCCCCGGCATGAGGCGGATGCCGCGCGAGGCGCCCGCAGCCAGTTCGATCACGCCCTTGCGCGCCAGCGCGCGCAGATGCTCCTCCGCGGAGTTGGCCGAGCTGAAGCCGAGTTCGGCCGCGATCTCGGCGCGCGTGGGCGGGAAGCCCGTGCGTTCGATCGCCCGGCGAACCAGATCGAAAACCTGCTGCTGTCGTGCGGTGAGTTTGGTCATGGCGCCACTGTATGTTTGAACAGGTAACTGTATTTTTATACAGTACTCGCCACTTTTCAAGTGTTACTTGAAGTTCGTCAACTGAGCGTTGCTATCAGGCCGTTTTCCCGCGTTTGTGCGGACGAAACCGCGCTCCAGCAGCGACTTCCTCTGTCCTTACCACTTTTGCGTATTAAAAAATGAGAAAACATCATTTTTAATAATGTAAGCGGATCGCTAGACTGGCCTCCATCGTTAGCTGCAATTCGCAGATGCGCACGGATGAGCGCGAACGAGCACACACGAAAACGGAGAACAGATAGATGGGCACGACACATACGGGGCGCGCAGGCTGGCTGAAATCACTGGCGGCAAAACTGGTTATCGGCGTTGCGCCGCTCGTCGCAGTTGCGGCGATGGCGCCCGTGGCCGCTCACGCGGACACGTCGCTGCTCAACGTCTCCTACGATCCGACGCGCGAGCTGTACCAGGACATTAACGAGGCCTTCATCAAGCAGTGGAAGGCGAAGACGGGCGAAACGCTCACCATCAAGCAGTCGCACGGCGGCTCGGGTGCGCAGGCGCGCTCGGTGCTCGACGGCCTGCAGGCCGACGTCGTGACGCTGGCGCTCGCATGGGACATCGACGCGCTCGCCAACAAGGGCATCGTTGCGAAGGACTGGCAAAAGCGTCTGCCCGACAACGCCTCGCCGTACACGTCGACGATCGTGTTTCTCGTGCGCAAGGGCAACCCCAAGCACATCAAGGACTGGGACGATCTGACGAAGCCGGGCGTGTCGATCGTCACGCCGAATCCGAAGACCTCGGGCGGCGCGCGCTGGAACTATCTCGCGGCGTGGGCCTATGCGCTGCACCAGCCGGGCGGCAACGAGCAGAAGGCCAAGGACTTCGTCTCGAAGCTCTACAAGAACGCGGGCGTGCTCGACTCGGGCGCGCGAGGCGCGACGACGAGCTTCGTGCAGCGCGGTATCGGCGATGTGCTGATCGCATGGGAGAACGAAGCATTCCTTTCGCTCAAGGAATTCGGCCCGGACAAGTTCGAGATCGTGGTTCCCTCGGTGAGCATTCTGGCTGAGCCGCCGGTTGCGGTGGTGGACAAGGTCGTCGAAAAGAAGGGCACGCGTAAGGAGGCCGAGGCCTACCTGCAGTTCCTCTATAGCGAAGAGGGCCAGGAGATCGCCGCGAAGAACTTCTA
Source organism: Paraburkholderia sp. J7 (assembly GCF_905220155.1). Taxonomy (NCBI): domain Bacteria; kingdom Pseudomonadati; phylum Pseudomonadota; class Betaproteobacteria; order Burkholderiales; family Burkholderiaceae; genus Paraburkholderia; species Paraburkholderia sp. J7. Next base: position 169,534 of record NZ_CAJMYZ010000020.1, read on the forward strand.
CCGTCCGCGTTCGGACAAGGTCCCGGCGGCGCTCACGGCGAAGTTTCCGAAGCTCAAGCTCTACACGGTCGACGACACGTTCGGCGGCTGGACCAACGCGCAGAAGACGCATTTCGCAGATGGCGGCGTGTTCGATTCGATCTACCAGCCGCAGTAAGTCACGCAACACCGCTGTACCGCAGTACCGGTTGGCAGTCGATCACGACGCGACCGCATAACAAAGAAGCGCGCCCACGGGCGCGCTTTTCGGCGCCGCCGGCGAACCCGGCAAGCGCGCAACCCATGTCTGGACGATGAGCATGACAACGTTTCGATTGCGCAAGCCCAGTGCGCTGCCGGGCTTCGGCGTGACGCTCGGCATCACGGTGGCTTACCTGAGCCTCGTGGTGCTCATTCCGCTTGCCGCCACCTTCCTCAAGACGGCGACGCTCGACTGGAGCCAGTTCGTGCGCGCCGTGTGGTCGCCGCGTGTGATCGCTTCGTACCGGCTCACGTTCACGGCTGCGCTCGGCGGGGCGCTCATCAACGCGGTGTTCGGCTTCCTGCTCGCGTGGGTGCTCGTGCGCTATCCATTCCCGTTCAAACGCGTGATCGATGCGCTCGTCGATCTGCCGTTCGCGCTGCCGACTTCCGTCGCGGGCATTTCGCTCGCCGCCGTGTACGCGGGCAATGGCTGGATTGGCCAGTTCCTGGAACCGCTCGGTCTGAAGATCGCGTTCACGCCGCTTGGCGTGCTCGTCGCGCTGACCTTCATCGGCTTGCCGTTCGTCGTGCGCACGGTGCAGCCGGTGCTCGAAGACTTCGAGCGCGAGCAGGAGGAGGCCGCCGCGTGCCTTGGCGCTTCGCGCTGGCTCACGTTCCGCCGCGTCGTGCTGCCCGCGGTGCTGCCGGCGCTGCTCACCGGCTTCGCGCTCTCGTTCGCGCGCGCGCTGGGCGAGTATGGCTCGGTCATCTTCATCGCCGGCAACGTGCCGATGAAGTCGGAGATCACGTCGCTTCTCATCATCACGAAGCTCGAACAATACGACTACGCCGGCGCGACCGCGCTTGCCGTGATGATGCTCTGCGTTTCGTTCGTCATGCTGCTTCTCATCAACTCGCTGCAGTGGTATTTGCAACGCCGGACGAGCCGGGGCGTTTCGGCCGGCAGCGCGCCGACTGCCGTGGTGGGCGCAACCGTCGCGGGAGGTGCGCAATGAGCACGCTGCCGCAACAACGAAGCACGCGCCGGCCGGATCCGGTCACCGAAGCGCCGTGGGTGCGCTGGCTCCTGACCGGCATCGCGCTCGCGTTTCTCGCGCTCTTTCTCGTGGTGCCGCTTGTCGCCGTGTTCTGGCAGGCGCTTTCGAAGGGCATTGGCTTCTACTTCACGTCGCTCGTCGACCCCGACGCACTCTCCGCGATCAAGCTCACGCTGATCACCGCGGCGATCGCGGTGCCGCTGAATCTGGCCTTCGGTCTCGCGGCTTCGTGGGCGATCGCGAAGTTCGAGTTTCGCGGCAAGGCGCTGCTCACCACGCTGATCGACCTGCCGTTTTCGGTCTCGCCCGTGATCTCGGGTCTCATCTATGTGCTGCTGTTCGGCGCTCAGGGGTGGCTCGGGCCGTGGCTCGAAGACCATAACGTGCAGATCATCTTCGCGGTGCCGGGCATCGTGCTCGCCACGATCTTCGTGACGTTCCCGTTCGTCGCGCGCGAGCTGATTCCGCTGATGCAGGCGCAAGGCAACGATGAAGAAGAGGCCGCGCACGTGCTGGGCGCCTCGGGCTGGCAGATGTTCCGCCGCGTGACGCTGCCCAACATTCGCTGGGGCTTGCTGTACGGCGTGATTCTTTGCAACGCGCGCGCGATGGGCGAGTTCGGTGCGGTTTCGGTGGTGTCGGGCCATATTCGCGGCCAGACCGATACGATGCCGCTGCACGTCGAGATCCTTTACAACGAGTACAACTTCGCGGCGGCCTTTGCCGTGGCATCGCTGCTCGCGTTGCTCGCGCTCGTCACGCTCGGCCTGAAGCTGCTCGCGGAGCGCCGTCTCTCGGCGCAACTGCGCAGCGCCGATGACATTCCCGCCTACGCAGGCCCGCAGCCGGTGGCCGCACAACCCGTTTCACAACATGCGACAGATCACGCAACGGCGCGCGCCGTGCGCCAACCGATTCAAGTAGGGGAGCAGTAACCATGGGCATCACCGTCAGCAATCTGCACAAGCGCTTCGGCGACTTCACCGCCCTCGACAACGTCTCGCTCGACTTTCCGCCGGGCGAACTGGTTGCGCTGCTCGGACCGTCCGGTTGTGGCAAGACCACGCTGCTGCGCGTGATCGCGGGCCTCGAATACGCCGACGCGGGCCAGGTCGTGCTGCAAGGCCAGGACGTGGGCGAAGTGGGCGCGCGTGAGCGCCAGGTGGGCTTCGTGTTCCAGCATTACGCGCTGTTCCGCCATATGACGGTATTCGAGAACGTGGCGTTCGGCCTGCGCGTGAAGCCGCGCGGCGAGCGGCCCTCGGAGGCCGTGATCCGCGAAAAGGTCCATGAGCTGCTCAAGCTCGTGCAGCTCGACTGGCTTGCCCAGCGTTACCCGTCCGAACTGTCGGGCGGCCAGCGTCAGCGCATCGCGCTCGCGCGCGCGCTCGCCGTGGAGCCGAAGGTGCTGCTGCTCGACGAGCCGTTCGGCGCGCTCGACGCCAAGGTGCGCAAGGAATTGCGCTCATGGCTGCGCCGCCTGCACGATGACCTGCACATCTCGACGATCTTCGTTACGCACGACCAGGAAGAAGCGCTCGAAGTGGCCGATCGCATCGTGGTGATGAATCATGGGCATGTGGAGCAGGTGGGCAGCCCGCAGGACGTCTATGATCATCCGCAGACAGCTTTCGTCTACGAGTTTCTCGGCGCCGCTAACCGGCTGCGCGGCAGCGTGGATGCACGCGGCTTCGTGGCCGAAGGCGCGGCGCAGCCGATCTCGGTGCACGCGAGCTTCGAAGGCCCGGCGCTCGCTTACGTGCGTCCGCACGACCTCGTGCTGCACCGCGAAGCGAGCGAGCATCGCGACGGCATTGTCGTCGACGTGCGCCGGGTGGTGACGCTGGGCGGCTCGGTGCGCGTGGAGCTGGAAAGCCGCACCGGAGGCGCGCTCGAAGCCGAACTCGACCGCGAGTCGTGGCGCGCGCTCGGGCTGACGGTGGGCCAGGGCGTGACGGCGGTGCCGCGCGGGCTGCGCGTTTTCCCGGCTTAGATTCCCGGCTTAAACTCGCGGCTTAAATCGCGGCTTAAATCGCGGCTTAAATCGCGGCGCAATGCGCGTTACAGTGCTCACATCGACAAAAACGAACAATCGGTCAGCAGTCCCGGAGAGAAGACCATGAATTTTCAGCAGTTGCGTTTCGTGCGCGAAGCCGTGCGGCAGAACATGAACCTGACCGAAGTGGCGAACGTGCTGTACACGTCGCAGTCGGGCGTCTCCAAGCAGATCAAGGATCTCGAAGACGAACTCGGCGTGGACATCTTCATTCGCCGCGGCAAGCGCTTGACGGGCCTCACGGAGCCGGGCAAGGCGGTGCATCAACTGATCGAGCGCATGCTGCTCGACGCCGAGAACCTGCGCCGCGTGGCGCGCCAGTTCGCCGACCAGGACAGCGGTCACCTCGTGGTCGCGACGACGCACACGCAGGCGCGTTACGCGCTGCCGAAGGTCGTGCACCAGTTCCGCGAAGTATTTCCGAAAGTCCACCTCGCGCTGCGCCAGGGCAATCCGCAGCAGATCGCGCAGATGATCATCAACGGCGAGGCCGACATCGGCATCTCGACCGAGGCGCTCGACCGCTTCCCCGATATCGTCACGTTCCCGTGCTACTCGTGGCATCACGTGGTGGTCGTGCCGAAGACGCATCCGCTCGTGGGCCGCGAAAACCTCACGCTCGAAGACGTGGCCGAATACCCGATCATTACCTACGACCAGGACTTCACGGGCCGCTCGCATATCGACCAGGCGTTCGCGAAAGCGGGCGTGGTGCCCGACGTGGTGCTGACCGCCATCGACGCGGACGTGATCAAGACTTATGTCGAGCTCGGCATGGGTGTAGGCATCGTCGCGGCAATGGCCTACGACCCGAAGCGCGACAGCGAACTCGTCGCGCTCGACACGGAGCATCTGTTCGAAGCGAGCACGACGCGAGTGGGCCTGCGTAAGGGCGCGTTCCTGCGCCAGTATGCGTACCGGCTCATCGAAATGTTCGCGCCGCAACTCACAGAACAGCAGATCGCGAGCCAGTTGCGTGAGGCAACCTGAAAAGCGGGCTGATTTTCTCGGCGGGCAGCGGATCGCTTAAAATCGCCGCCATGACTACATCCACTTCCTCTTCCGCGGCGGCGCCCAAGGCGCTGCCGCGTATCGCCGTGCTCGCCACGGGCGGTACGATCGCGGGCTCCGCTGCCGACGCGGCGAACACGGCGGGCTACCAGGCCGGCGTGATCGGCGTCGCGCAGTTGCTGGCAGCCGTGCCGGGCCTCGACGCCATCGCGCAGATCCACGCCGAGCAGATCGCGAGCATCGACAGCAAGGACATGTCGCTCGCGCTGTGGTCCACGCTCGTGCAGCGCGTGAACGAACTGCTGGCCAGCGACGAGATCGACGGCGTCGTGATCACGCACGGCACGGACACGCTCGAAGAAACCGCATATCTGCTGCATCTCACGGTGAAGAGTGCGAAGCCGTGCATCTTGACGGCGGCCATGCGGCCCGCCACGGCGCTTTCCGCCGACGGCCCGCTCAATCTGCTGAACGCTGTCACGCTCGCGGCGAGCGAGGCGGCGGCGGGGCAGGGTGTGCTGGTGGCGTTCAACAACCGCATTCATTGCGCACGCGACGTCGCGAAGGTCAGCACCTACGCGGTGGATGCGTTCCAGTCGCCGGAAATCGGTGCGCTGGGCTGGGTGCAGGATGGGCGCGTGGAGTTCCAGCGCCGCGCGCTGCGCCCGCATACGGTCGATGCGCCGTTCACGGCGTCGGCGCCATGGCCGATGGTCGAGATCGTGACGAGCTACGCGGGTGTGTCGCGTGCAGCGGTCGAAGCGCTCGTGGCCGCTGGTGTGGATGGGCTCGTCGTGGCCGGCACCGGCAATGGCTCGATTCACGGCGGGTTGCAGCAGTCGTTGGCCGAAGCGGCCGCGAAGGGTGTGGCCGTCGTGCGCGCTTCGCGCGTCGGCTCGGGTCACGTGATGCACAACGGCGCGGCGAAGGACGACGCGCTTGGCTTCGTTTCTTCGGGCACGCTTAGCCCGTACAAGGCGCGTGTGCTGTTGCTGCTCGCACTCGCTGCTGGCATGACCGACACGGCGGGGCTGCAGGACGCGTTCGACACGTACTGAGCCAGGCAGTGCAAAATGAAAAACAGGCCTTGCGGATCCGTTCGCAAGGCCTGTTGCGTTTCTGGCCGTGCTTGCGTGTGATCGCGCTTGCTGCAGCGCAGGCGGGCATGTGTCCCGAAGGCATCGCCTGAAGGAATACCCCTGCGCTGTATGATCGCAGTCTGAGACAAGGGGGAAAGCAACGTGACGACCAGAGACGAAAGGCTGCAACAGTTAGCGATTGAGCTGGGTTTTGACCTGAACGAACCCATCAAGGCGGGAGGAAAGTACATCCCCGTGCTGGTTGACGAGAATGTCGCTTACATTGCAGGTCAACTTCCCCGGATTGGGGACGTGGTTCGCTTTGTTGGCATTGTTGGTGAATCAATCTCACTCGATGAAGCCCGCCAGGCAGCCGCGACGTCCACCGTTCGAGCGCTGGCTCTCGCCAGGGGCGCTTTGGGTTCGCTGGACGCGATATCGGCGGTTCCACGGATTACCGTATTCGTCCGCAGCGCTGCTGACTTCACGCTGCAAAGCGAAGTAGCCGATGGAGCATCCGATGCGTTGTATTCGGTCTTGGGAGAGGTGGGCGTGCACACGCGGACTTCGGTCGGTGTTTTGCAATTGCCCAAGGGTGCAGCGGTTGAAATCGATTTCGTTTTCAAGGTGAAATCGCTTACTCGCTCTTGAGAAGGGAAGGGCGAAGCGAAGTCAACGCAAAAACGGGCATCCGACACGCGGACACCCGATGACGACGTCTGACCGACCAAGGCTTCCCCGCCGTCACCGGGCGCCGCTTTCGGACCCCACTGGCCGCCCTCAGCCCAGAGCGGCACCGATTTGCCTCGCGTCGGTTGCCGCCGCCGCGAAGCGCCCCACGGGAGGCTCGTGCGCTGTAGTCATTGCGCGCGAGCCGATGTGCGTGATCCGGTTCTGCGGTCGGTTCGCGCATTACGTCGCGCGAACCGCCGTCCTGCAACCGCTGAAACTCAAGCCACCTTCACTTGCGCTTGCGGTTCGGCGATCTCGAAGTTCGCCATGATTTCGAGCGCGCGAATCATTGCCGAGTGATCCCACGCCTTGCCGCCGTTCGCGGCGCACACGCTGAAGAGTTGCTGTGCGCTCGCGGTGTGCGGCAGTGCGATACCCAGCTTGCGTGCGCCGTCGAGCGCGAGGTTCAGGTCCTTCTGGTGCAATTCGATACGGAAGCCCGGATTGAACGTGCGCTTGGTCATGCGTTCGCCGTGCACTTCGAGAATGCGCGACGAAGCGAAGCCGCCCATGAGGGCCTTGCGCACGCGCTCAGGGTCGGCGCCCGAACGTGCTGCGAACAGCAGGGCTTCGGCCACCGCTTCGATGTTCAGCGCGACGATGATCTGGTTCGCGACCTTCGTGGTCTGGCCCGCGCCGTTGTCGCCGACCAGCGAGATGTTCTTGCCCATCAGCTCGAACAGGGGCTTGGCGGAATTGAAAGCCTTTTCCGGGCCGCCGACCATGATCGAGAGCGTGGCTTCGCGTGCGCCGACTTCGCCGCCCGAAACCGGTGCGTCGAGATAGTCGCAGCCGAGCGCGTTGATCTGCTTGGCGAACTGTTGCGTTTCGAGCGGCGAGATCGAGCTCATGTCGATCACGAGCTTGCCAGCCGAGAGACCCTTGGCGACGCCGTCGTCGGCGAACAGCACGTTGGCGACATCAGGCGTGTCCGGCACCATCACGATGACGATGTCCGACACCTTCGCGACAGCCGTCGAATCGGCGACGACTTCGGTTTGCGTGCGCAGGTCGTCGGGTACCGGGTACTTGCCGTTCACGGCGAGCGTGTGACCGCCCTTGATGAGGTTGCGCGCCATGTGCGCGCCCATGATCCCGAGTCCGATAAAGCCAATCTTTGCCATCTTGTGTGTCTCCGTTAAAGCGAATGCGTGAATGTGCGTCGTGGCGGGCGACCGCGCTCAGGCCAGTTCGGCGGTGCGCTGCTTTGCGCTGCGCAGCCAGCTGAGGCCTTCGACAGTCGTCGTGCGCGGCTTGTACTCGCAGCCGATGTGACCTTCGTAGCCGAGCGTGTCGAGCAGATCGAACAGGAACGGGTAGTTGATTTCGCCCGTGCCGGGTTCGTTGCGGCCAGGATTGTCCGCGAGCTGGATGTGGGCGATCTTCGCGAAGTGCTTCTTGATCGTCGCGGCGAGTTCGCCTTCCATGCGCTGCATGTGATAGATGTCGTACTGCAGGAACAGGTTGTCCGAGCCGGTCTTTTCGATCACGTCGAGCGCTTCGGCAGAGCGGTTCAGCGCGAAGCCGGGAATGTCGTACCCGTTGCACGGCTCGACCAGCAGGCGGATGCCTTCGCGCTTCAGCTCGCCAGCGGCAAAGCGAAGGTTATCGACGATCGTGGCAAGCGCCGTCTCGCGATCGACGCCAGCCGTCGGAATGCCGACGAGGCAGTTGAGCTGCGGCACCTTCAGCGCCTTCGCGTACTCGATCGCGCGGCCGACACCTTCCTGGAACTCGCCACGGCGATCGGGCAGGCAGGCAATGCCGCGCTCGCCCGCTTCCCAGTTGCCGGCGGGCAGATTGTGAAGTACGAGCTTCAGTCCGTTGCCTTCGAGGCGCTCGGCCAGTTCGGTGGCCTTGTACGGATACGGGAACAGGAACTCCACGGCGTCGAAGCCCGCTTGTGCTGCCGCGGCAAAGCGGTCGAGGAAGGGCACTTCGTTGAACAGCATGGTGAGGTTCGCGGCGAATTTTGGCATGGTGCGGGGTCTCGCTGGTCGGTCAATAAAGGAAGTCACGCGGGAAGTCGCGCTGGCAGCGCGCCGATGCCGTGCGCGCTGCCGGTGCTGCAGTGATGCGTGGTCGATGCGCTCAGTCGAGGGCGCTCAGCGCGCTGATGGCAGTCGGCGCGTGCTCGGGCTTTTCGGCCAGTTCTTCGAACTCGTTGATCGCGTCGATTTCGGTGCCCATCGAGATGTTGGTCACACGCTCGAGAATCACTTCGACGACGACCGGCACGCTGTGTTCGGCGGCGAGCGCCTGAGCCTGTTTGAGCGCCGGTGCGATCTCTTCCGGCTTGAACACGCGCAGCGCCTTGCAGCCGAGGCCTTCGGCAACCGTGACGTGATCGACGCCGTAGCCGTTCACCTCAGGCGCGTTGATGTTCTCGAACGCGAGCTGCACGCAGAAGTCCATGTCGAACGCGCGCTGCGCCTGGCGAATCAGGCCGAGATACGAGTTGTTCACGACCACGTGCACGTACGGCAGCTTGAACTGTGCGCCCACGGCCAGCTCTTCGACCATGAACTGGAAGTCGTAGTCGCCCGAGAGCGCCACGATCGGACGCGTCGGATCGGCTGCGCGCACGCCGAGCGCCGCGGGAATCGTCCAGCCGAGCGGGCCCGCCTGGCCGCAGTTGATCCAGTTGCGCGCCTTGTACACGTGCAGGAACTGCGCGCCTGCGATCTGCGACAGGCCGATGGTGCTCACGTAGCAGGTGTCGCGGCCAAACGCCTTGTTCATTTCTTCGTACACGCGTTGCGGCTTGATCGGCGTGTTCTCGAAGTGCGTCTTGCGCAGCATCGTGCGCTTGCGCTGCTGGCAGTCGGCCACCCACGCGCTGCGGTCCTTCAACTTGCCCGCGGCCTTCCACTCCTGTGCGATCTCGACGAAGAGTTCGAGCGCGGCCTTCGCGTCCGACACGATGCCGAGATCCGGGCCGAACACGCGGCCGATCTGCGTCGGTTCGATATCGACGTGCACGAACTTGCGGCCCTTCGTGTAGACCTCGACGCTGCCCGTATGGCGGTTCGCCCAGCGGTTGCCGATGCCGAGCACGAAGTCGGAGGCGAGCATCGTGGCATTGCCGTAGCGATGCGAAGTCTGCAGGCCGACCATGCCGGCCATGAGCGGGTGGTCGTCGGCAATTGCGCCCCACGACATGAGCGTCGGGATGACGGGCACGCCCACGGTCTCGGCAAACTGAACGAGCAGATCTTCGGCTGCTGCGTTGAGCACGCCGCCGCCGGAGACGATCAACGGCTTTTCGCTGGCGTTGAGCAGTTCGAGTGCGGCTTCGATCTGTTTGCGCGTGGCTTTCGGCTTGTAGACCGGCAGCGGCTCGTAGGTGTCGATGTCGAATTCGATTTCGGCGAGCTGCACGTCGATCGGCAGATCGACCAGCACCGGACCCGGACGGCCCGAGCGCATCAGATGGAACGCCTGCTGGAACACGCGCGGCACGAGCGCCGGCTCGCGCACGGTAACGGCCCACTTTGTCACAGGCTTGGCGATCGACTCGATGTCGACAGCCTGGAAGTCTTCCTTGTAGAGGCGGGCGCGCGGCGCCTGGCCCGTGATCGCAAGGATCGGAATCGAATCGGCCTGGGCCGAGTAGAGGCCCGTGATCATGTCGGTGCCCGCGGGGCCCGAGGTGCCGATGCACACGCCGATGTTGCCGGGCGTGGCCCGCGTATAGCCTTCGGCCATGTGCGAGGCGCCCTCGACGTGGCGCGCCAGCACGTGCGTGATGCCGCCGGCCTTTTTCATTGCCGAATAGAACGGATTGATGGCTGCGCCCGGCACGCCGAAAGCGGTATCGATGCCTTCTTTTTCGAGCACCAGAACAGCGGCGTCGACGGCTCTCATTTTGGCCATGATTGTCTCCTGAATGTCTCGTATGCGAGGAATGGCTAAGCGTTGAGGTCCACTTTAGAGGCGCAGGAAAGGTTTGATAAGATCAGTCCAGGTCGTTTATTCCGAAACAAAAAGTATGGAATGCCGGTGGGGCGCGGCTTCCGGTGCGGGGCAAGGGTCGCGCCGGCGCCTGCGGCGCGCGGCATGGGGCTGGAGTAAGTGCTGAAGCACTAACTCCAGCCGACACAGGAGACACGCAATGGACCGCTTCAAACAGATCGAAACCTTTGTGCGCGTCGCGGACGCGGGCAGCCTCGCCGCCGCGGCGCTCGAGGAAGGCGTCTCGCCGGTGATCCTCGGGCGGCGGATCGACGCGCTGGAAAAGCGCCTGGGCGTGAAGCTCATCTACCGTTCGACGCGGCGGCTCGTGGTGAGCGAGGAGGGCGGGGCTTTTCTCGAGCGCTGCCGCGGCCTGCTCGCCGACTGGGATCAGGCCGAAAACGAGCTGTCTGTCGGGCGCCAGGTGGTGAGCGGCCATCTGATCGTCTCGGCGCCGGCCGCGTTCGGGCGCAAGCACGTTGCGCCGCTCGCGCCCGAGTTTCTCGCCGACAAGCCCGAACTCCAGGTTTCGTTCAATCTCACCGACCGCGTGGTCGATCTGGTACGCGAGGGCTATGACCTGTCGATCCGCATCGGCGGTGCGGTGGATCCGAATTTCGTTGCCGTGAAGCTCGCCTCGAACCGGCGCGTGGTGTGCGGCACGCCTGAATATTTCCGCAAGCACGGGCGCCCGCAAACGCTCGAAGACCTGCCGAACCACAATTGCCTCGCGTTCAACCTGCAGGGCGGCCAGAACCGCGGCTGGTACTTCAGCCGCGGCGGCAAGCTCGTGACCGTGCGCGTGGGCGGTACGCTCGACTGCAACGACGGCGAACTGCTGCACCGCTGGGTGACCGAGAGTCTCGGACTCGGCTGGCGCTCGACCTGGGAGATCGACGCTCAGCTCGCGCGCGGCGAACTTGAAACCGTGCTCGACGAGTATGCGCTGCCGGAGTACGACATCCTCGCGGTGTATCCGCAGCAGCGTTATGTGCCGGCGCGCGTGCGCTATTTCATCGACTACCTTAAGGAGGTCTACGCGCGGCCGGGCTATTGGACCGGCGCGTGACGCGTTTCAAATTTTTTTTCGTTTTCGTGCACAGCGCGCGGGAATAAACTGGCCCGAGCTTCGGTAATGCGTGTATAGCGGCCACGGTCGCGCAAGCAAGCCAGACGAAGACGCGAGGGGACGACGTGGGCGAATCCGCGTACGAGCAGGATGAGGCCGGACGCAGCCGCCGCTTTCAGGCGCTGGCGCTGCCGCATCTCGATGCGGCCTACAACCTCGCGCGCTGGCTTTCGCGCAATCCGGGCGACGCGGAAGATATCGTCCAGGAGGCGTTCCTGCGGGCGTTTCGCTTCTTCGACACGTTTCGCGGCGACGAGGCCCGCCCGTGGCTGCTGGCGATCGTGCGGCGCGTCTGGTACGACGAATGGCGGCGGCGCGCGGGCGCGGAAGAGGTGGCGCCATTCGACGAGTTGCGCGACGACGCGCCGCTCGAAGGCTGGGAAACGGGCGGAGTCGATCCGGAGACGCTTGCGATCCGCGCCGAAGACGCACGCCACGTGCAGGACGCGCTAAGGCGCCTGCCGGTCGAGTATCGGGAAGTGCTGGTGCTGCGCGAGCTGGAGGAACTGGGCTACCGCGAAATCGCGGCCATTGCCGACTTGCCGGTTGGCACGGTGATGTCGCGGCTCGCACGCGGCCGAAGGCGTCTGGCGACGCTGCTGGCGGCGTACCACAGCGGCGAGAGCGGTAAAGCTTCGGCCAGCACGGCAGGCGATGAGTCTGCAAGTGATTCGGTTGTCCGCGCCCACGGCTGCGCGGACGACAGAGCAGGTGTCGGGGGAAGCAGTCAAGCCAGGAGACCATCCGGCCGGGGGAGCGGCGGTCGGTTCCGCGAGGAGCCGGCCGCCGACGGCGGAGCGTCGTTGCATTCTCGCTCCCGCACTGACGGCCGAACGACGGAGGCGCCAGATGAACTGTAACGAAGCGCGCCCGCTGGTCGACGCGAGCGTCGATCGCGAACTCTCCGCCGCCGACGAATGGCGTGTGCGCGAGCATCTCGCAGGTTGCGAGCAGTGCCGCCGCGTCGCCGACGATGCTCAGGCCATCTCTCAGATGATTCGCTCGGCACCCTACCACCGTGCGCCGGCTGGACTGGCTGCGCGCATCGTCGCGGCATTGCCGTCAACCGAAGTGGCGTCTCCAAAGGCAACGCCATCGCCAGCTCCCGTGCGCGACTCAGGCGGCTGGCGCGCCTGGCTGCGCAACTGGTGGCCTGGCAGCGGCGCAGCGGCGCAGGGCGGAGGCGGTGGTTGGAGCGCTCCGGCCGCGGGCGCCGGTCCGCGCGCGGCCACGCTTGCGTGGTTCGGCTGCGCCGTGCTGATCCTGTGTGCGCTGGCGGTGATCGGCTCGTTGCAGCTGCGCCGCCCAGCCGCGGAGACAGCTTTCATCGACGATCTCGTATCGAGCCACGTGCGCGCCCAGATCTCGGGCCGCGACATCGACGTGATCTCGACGGACCGCCACACCGTGAAGCCATGGTTCAACGGCCGTATCGACTACGCGCCGCCCGTCTTCGATCTGGCGCAGCAGGGTTTTGCGCTGGCGGGCGGGCGCCTCGATTATGTGGGGCGCGAACGTGTTGCCGTGCTCGTCTATCACTATCGCAAGCACGTGATCGACGTCTATGTGTTCCCGCCCGGCGCGAGCGGGCCAGCCGTCTCGGGCGCCGCGCCGAGCGGTTCGAGCGAAGGCTACGCGCTCCTGCGCTGGGAGGCGGCGGGCATGACCTGGTGGGCCGTGACGGACGCCGGCTCGGACGCGCTCGACGGCCTGCGCGCGGCGCTTGACGCCCGTCTCGCGGGCGGCGCGAGCGAGGCGGCCGGCAGCTAGGTTTTCGTCTCGCAAGAACGCGGTGGAGCCTCTTCAAGACGCGCCCCACCGCGCAAGTCATTGAAAACACGCCCGATTCACCGCCCAGACCCACGATCTGCCTTGCGCGGCCAACCCATTCGCGCTACAATCTTCGGCTTCTCACTTGCCGCACCGGTTCCGACGCCCGGGTGGCTTATATCCACAAGTCAGCACAAGGAGTGAACATGCGTCATTACGAAATCGTCTTCATCGTGCATCCCGATCAGAGCGAGCAAGTGCCCGCCATGATCGAGCGCTACAAGAGCACGATCACCTCGCACGGTGGCCAGATCCACCGCATCGAAGACTGGGGCCGTCGTCAACTGGCCTACATGATCGAGAAACTCGCGAAGGCTCACTACGTCTGCATGAACATCGAATGCGACCAGACCACGCTCGACGAACTGGAACACGCGTTCAAGTTCAACGACGCTGTTCTGCGTCACCTCATCGTCAAGATGAAGAAGGCCGAAACCGGCCCGTCGCCGATGATGAAGGAAGTGCAGCGCGAAGAAGCCAAGAAGGCGGCTGCCCAGCCGACCGAAGCGCAGGCTTAAGTACACAAGCCATCAGGATTCAAGCTCATTTGCCTGAACTAGCCCCGTGAACAGGCTGCAGCTTACGGCCAGCGTCGTCGAGCGCGAACCGGTGCGGTACACCCCCGCCGGCGTTCCGATTGCAAGCGTGACGTTGCAGCATCGCACGGAGGTCGTCGAAGCCGGCATTCCCCGCTTCGTCGAACTCACGATGCCCGCGGTGGCGGCCGGCAAGGCCTGCGGTCTCGTAGAAAGCTGTGAGATGGGCGTGGAAGCGCTCTTCACCGGTTTTCTGGCGAAAAAGCACCGCAATGCGCGAACCCTGGTGTTTCACATCACCGAAATGCAAGGCACAGGAAAGGACTAATCATGCCCCGCCCGACTGGTAAGAAATTCGACAAGCGTCGTCAGCAACAAAACCCGCTCTTCAAGCGTAAGAAGTTCTGCCGCTTCACGGCTGCAAACGTCGAACAGATCGACTACAAGGACCTCGATACGCTGAAGGACTTCATCGGCGAAAACGGCAAGATCACGCCGGCTCGTCTGACGGGTACGAAGGCCCACTATCAGCGTCAGCTGGACACGGCTATCAAGCGCGCGCGTTTCCTCGCGCTGATGCCGTACACCGACCAGCACAAGGCCTAATAAGACGACGCGATAAGGAGCAATAGAATGCAGATCATTCTTCTGGAAAAAGTCGTCAACCTGGGTAACCTCGGCGACATCGTGAAGGTTAAGGACGGTTACGCACGTAACTTCCTGATCCCGAACAAGAAGGCACGCCGCGCAACGAAGGACGCAATCGCTGAATTCGAAGTTCGCCGCGCTGAACTCGAAAAGGCCGCCGCTGAAAAGCTGGCAGCTGCGCAAGCTGAAGGCGAAAAGCTGAACGGTCTGACCGTTCAGATCGGCCAGAAGGCTGGCGTGGACGGCCGTCTGTTCGGTTCGGTCACGAACGCGGACATCGCCGTTGCACTCACGAAGCAAGGCTTCGCAGTGGAAAAGGCGCAAGTGCGTCTGCCGGAAGGCCCGCTGAAGATGGTGGGCGACCACCCGGTGCAGGTTGCGCTGCACACCGACGTCCTCGTCGACGTCACGGTGTCGGTGCTGGGCGAGCACGCCTAAGTACCCACGTGCGGCCCTTGCGGGCCGCGCGGTTTGACGCAAGATCAGGAAGGGCAGGAGCCGCAGGGCTTCTGCCTTTTTTGTTGTGCGCTGTCTGGACGCTCGTTGCGAGTTTTGACGCTTGTTCGAGGCACCCCCTTGTCCGATAATTGCCCTCCATGAACGCTCCGAAAGATCCCCAACTCGACTCGCTGAAGGTCCCGCCGCATTCGATCGAAGCCGAGCAATCGGTGCTCGGCGGCCTGCTGCTGGATAACGCCGCGTGGGACCGGATTGCCGACTTCCTCTCGCAAAGTGACTTCTACCGCTACGATCACCGCATCATTTTCGAACACATTGGCCGGCTGATCGCGGCCACGCGCCCGGCCGACGTGGTGACGGTGTACGAAGCGCTCGGCACCTCGGGCAAAGCCGATGACGTGGGCGGCCTCGCGTACCTGAACGCACTCGCGCAGAACACGCCGAGCGCCGCGAACATTCGCCGCTACGCGGAAATCGTGCGAGACCGGGCAGTGCTGCGCCGCCTCGTTTCCGTTGCCGACGAAATTTCCGCCGACGCCTTCAACCCGCAGGGCAAGGAAGTGCGCCAGCTGCTCGACGAGGCCGAGTCGAAGGTCTTCTCGATCGCCGAAGACGGCGCGCGCGGTACCCAGGGCTTCCTTGAGATCGGGCCGCTGCTCACGCAGGTCGTGGAGCGTATCGACACGCTCTATCACACGGCCAACCCGAGCGACGTGACGGGTACGCCCACGGGCTTCATGGACCTCGACCGCATGACGTCGGGCATGCACGGCGGCGAGCTGATCATCGTGGCAGGGCGCCCGTCGATGGGTAAGACCGCGTTCTCGATGAACATCGGCGAATACGTGGCCGTGGAGTACGGGCTGCCGGTGGCGGTGTTCTCGATGGAAATGCCGGGCACGCAGCTGATCATGCGTATGCTCGGTTCGGTCGGGCGTCTGGACCAGCACCGGATGCGTACGGGCCGGCTGACCGACGAGGACTGGCCGAAGCTCACGCACGCCGTGCAGAAAATGAGCGAGGCGCAGATCTTCATCGACGAAACGGGCGGCCTGAACCCGATGGAATTGCGCTCGCGCGCGCGGCGTCTGTCGCGCCAGTGCGGCAAGCTCGGGCTGATCATCATTGACTACTTGCAGCTCATGAGCGGCTCGTCGTCGGGCGAAAACCGGGCGACCGAAATTTCGGAAATCTCGCGCTCGCTCAAGAGCCTCGCAAAGGAACTGGACGTACCCGTGATCGCGCTGTCGCAGCTGAACCGCGGTCTGGAGCAGCGTCCGAACAAGCGGCCGGTGATGTCGGACCTGCGCGAATCGGGCGCTATCGAACAGGACGCGGACGTGATTCTGTTCATCTATCGCGACGAAGTCTACAACCCGGACAGCCCCGACAAGGGCACCGCCGAAATCATCATCGGCAAGCAGCGTAACGGTCCGATCGGGCCCGTTCGCCTCACGTTCCACGGTCAATACACGAAGTTCGACAATTTTGCCGGGGCGCAGACCTTCTACGGCGAATAACCCCATTCCTTGCGCGGCTTGCGCCAAAGTGGCGCAAATGCCGCGGTGGCGTTAGCCGATCCATGCGGCGGCACTCTCCTGACGATACAATATTGCCGTTTTATGACGGTTGGCTTTGTCGCTTATTTTGCCGCCTAATTTGCCGCTTACTGACGGCAATCCGTGACCAATTTCCGGGATACCAATGTTCGGTCGATTCATGCCCACCGAGGGCAAGTTCTTCGAAATTTTCAACGCGCATGCGAAATGCATCGTTTCCGCGAGCCGCGAACTCGAACTTCTGATCGATAACCTCGCCGACGCCGAGGTCCACAAGCAGAACGTGCAGTCCGCCGAGAAGGCCGCCGACAAGCTCACGCACGAGGCGATCGACCTGCTGCACAAGACCTTCATCACGCCGCTCGACCGCGACGAGATCCATAAGCTGATCACGACGATGGACGATTGCCTCGACCTCATGGAGGACGTCGCCACGGCCATTTCGCTGTACGACGTGCAAGCCGTGACGGCCGAGGCGAGCCAGCTGGCGCATGTGGTGACGGCCACGGCCGAGCGGGTGCAACTGGCGGTGGGGCTCCTCTCCGACATGAAGCAGGCGCGCGAAATCCTCAAGGCCTGCGAGGACATCGATCGCCTCGAATCCGACGCCGACCGCCTGCTGCGCTCCGCCATCTCGAAGCTGTTCCGCGAGGAAGACAACGTCAAGACGCTGATCAAGCTGAAGGCCATCTACGAATTGCTCGAAGCGATCACGGACAAGTGCGAGGATGTCGCGAACATCATCGAAGGCATCGTGCTAGAGAACGCCTGAGCGGACTGCGATGCAATCGATACAACTCGCCCTCTGGGCGGTCGCGACACTGGTCGCCATCGCTCTCATCTTCGACTTCATGAACGGCTTTCACGACGCGGCGAATTCCATCGCCACGGTCGTGTCCACCGGCGTTCTGAAGCCGCAGCAGGCGGTGGCGTTTGCCGCCATGTTCAACGTGATCGCCTATTTCGTGTTCCACCTGAAGGTGGCGCAGACGGTCGGCAAAGGCACGATCGACCCCGATATCGTCGACCACTACGTGGTGTTCGGCGCACTGATGGGCGCGATCGGCTGGAACGTGCTCACGTGGTATTACGGCATTCCGTCTAGCTCTTCGCACGCGCTGATCGGCGGTCTCGTGGGCGCGGCACTCGCGAAGTCGGGCTGGGCCTCGCTCAATTTCGACGGCCTCATGAAGACGGTGGCGTTCATCTTCATCTCGCCGCTGCTCGGTTTCATCCTGGGATCGTTCTTCATGCTCACGGTGTCGTGGCTGTACTTCCGCACACCGCCAAGCAAGGTCGACCGGCGCTTCAGGCGGCTGCAACTCGTTTCCGCTGGCCTTTATAGCCTCGGCCACGGCGGCAACGACGCGCAGAAGACCATCGGCATCATCTGGATGCTGCTGATCGCAACGGGCTACTCGGCAATCGGCTCCGACGCGCCGCCCATCTGGGTGATTGGCGGCTGCTATCTGTCGATGGGTCTCGGCACGCTGTTTGGCGGCTGGCGCATCGTGCGCACCATGGGCCAGAAGATCACCAAGCTCAAGCCGGTGGGCGGTTTTTGCGCGGAGGCGGGCGGGGCGCTCACGCTCTTCACGGCTTCGTGGATGGGTATTCCCGTTTCGACCACGCACACGATCACGGGCGCGATTGTCGGCGTTGGCGCGACACAGAAGCTCAGTGCGGTGCGCTGGGGCGTGGCGGGCAACATCGTCTGGGCCTGGGTGCTGACCATACCGGCGTCGGCCACGTTGGCCGCGGCGGCCTGGTGGCTCGGTCACCGCTTCATGTAATACCTGCGGCGCCTTCGGGCGCCGCAGTGCTTTTGGGGCCCTCGCGGGCGTGCTGGCGGGCGCTTCAGATCAGGGGCGTGCTGGCCCCATCCATCGGAATGAGCGCGCCCGTGACGTAGCTCGCGCGCCGGCTCGCGAGGAAAAGCGCGACGTCGGCGATTTCCTCCGGCTTCGCATAGCGCCCGAGCGGCACCTTCGATTCGCCGCTCGCCAACGCCTCGTCGGCGCCGACGCCCGTCCGTTGAGCCTCCAGCTGAACGGCCTCCTGCAACCGTTCCGTGAGCGTGGCGCCCGGGTTGATCGCGTTGATGCGGATGCCGTAGCGCGCGTGATAGTGCGCGAGGCCCACGGTGGCGAGCATCAATGCTGCGTTGGCCGCGCCTCCCGCAATATGGATATCGCTCGCGAACTTCCCGCCCATGCCGATGATATTGACGATGGCGCCGGGCTCCGTGCTCTCGCCTGACTTGATCCGTTGCACCATGCGGCGCAGCACTTCCTGCTGCGGGTAGATGTACGGGAAATATTTCGCCTCCATCGTCGCCTTGAACGCGTCCGCATCGAGCGTTTCCGGGTCGTAGCGGCGTGCCGCGCCCGCGCTGTTGATGAGGATATCGATGGGGCCGACCGCCGTGGAGACTTCTTCGACCACGTCCGCGGCGCTATGGGCTTCGTGCAGGTCGGCGCGGGTGAGGTGCACGTGCAGGCCCTCGCTCGCCAATTGTTCGCGCGCGCGCGCGAGATTGGCGGGGTCGCGCGAGACGATCGCCACGCGGGCGCCTTCCTGCGCAAAGGCGCGCGCGCAGGCAAGGCCAATGCCCTTGCTGCCGCCCGTTACGAGTACCACCTTCTTGCTGAGTCCAAGATCCATCGTCGCCTCGCTGCGCGAAAGTATGAAAAACGGTCCCGAAACGATAGCAGAGGCGCGGGGCGCCGCAAACCGCTGGAAGCATGAGTTGCCGTCCGGCCAGGGGCAAGGTGCCCGTCAGCGCCGGGGGTGGCAGCTTCAGTCGCCGCTGTTGGCAAAGCGCGCGATGGGATCGTCGCTGGACTGGGTCGGGGCGGGCGAGACTGAACCGGCTGTCGAGGCGCGCATGATCTGCACGCTGCCGGCGGACGGAGCCGCCGCCTGGATCGGCGTCGAGCCCACCTGGCCGGCCTGGCGCGCCGCCGCGTTGGCGGTGGGCGGCGGGGGCTCGAAGGCGTCGGCGGCGGCGTCGATGGCGTCGCGCGGTGCGCTGCTGGCGTAGCCGGACGCAGTTGCGGGAGCAAGCGTGCCCGCGTCGCGTGCCTGCGTTTGCGCCGCGCCGAGCGAAGCGGGTGGCGGCTCGAACGCGTCGGCGGAGGCGGTCGTCGCTGTCGAGGCCGTCGGTGGCGTTGCCTGAGTTGCCACATAGGCCGAAGCCGGCGCAGCGACAATGCGATTCTGGCTCGCAGCGACCGCACGCGGCGCGGGCTGTGCACCCGCGGCAGGCGCGACGCTCGCCATGGCGGCGGCTGGTGGTGCGACGTTCACGCCGGGCGAACGTTCAGTCGGCGCAGAGGCTTCCCACGTCGGGGTCTCGAAAGGCGTGCGCCGCGCCGGCGCCATGCGGCGGATCCCGTCGAAGCGTTTCGCCCAGTAGGGGTTGGTCAGATAGTCGAGCCGCACTGTGCCGCCCGTCGAAGGCGCATTCACGAAGCGCAGATTGCCCACGTAGATCCCGACGTGCGAATGCGGTCGTCCTGTCGTATTGAAGAAGACGAGATCACCGGCTGCGATCTCATCGGGTTCGATGGTTTCGCCGCGCGTGCTCATTTCCGCGGTGGTGCGCGGCAAGTCGACCGAGGCCGAGCGGGCCAGCACGTATTTCACGAGACCGCTGCAATCGAAGCCGCTATCGGGCGTATTGCCGCCCCAGCGATACGGAATGCCGACGAGCCCCATCGCCTGGATCGAGATTTCCTCGCGGCCCACGCTGTGATCGACGAAATTGGGAAATCCCGGTGGCCGGGTTCGCCACGCGTTTTCGCTGGAAGACGAACCGCTGCGCGATACCTTTTGCGGCGCGCTGGAGCACGCGGCAAGCAGGACTGCGATCAGAAGCGGAAGCCAGAGTCGACGCATGAAACGAACACGGCGCGCGCGACGCGTGCGCCTTTGGGAAAACGGATCATGGGCGGATGGTAGCCCGCCCGTCAGGGCTTTCGCAAGGATTCTTCACAACTTACTTGAAGTTCGGGCGCCAACTGTTGCGCCTGGGGGACGCGTGGCCAATAAAAAAGGACCGTATCTGGTTCCCCGGATACGGTCCTTGCCCAATGCGTGGGAGCCCCTGAAAAGCGGCGCCCAGCGAATGGATTACAGGATATCGGACGCGTAATCGGCCAGCCGCGAGCGTTCGCCGCGGGCGAGCGTCACGTGGCCGCTGTGCGCCCAGCCCTTGAAGCGGTCCACCACGTAGGTGAGGCCCGAACTCCCTTCGGTGAGATAAGGCGTATCGATCTGCGCGATGTTGCCCAGACACACGATCTTCGTGCCCGGACCCGCACGCGTGACGAGCGTCTTCATCTGCTTGGGCGTAAGGTTCTGCGCCTCGTCGATGATCAGATACTTGTCGACGAACGTGCGGCCGCGCATGAAGTTCATGCTCTTCACTTTCAGGCGCGAGCGGATCAGTTCCTGAGTCGCAGCGCGCCCCCATTCGCCGGCGGCGTCATCGGTTTTCTGGAGGACTTCGAGGTTGTCGTCGAAGGCGCCCATCCACGGCTGCATCTTTTCCTCTTCCGTGCCCGGCAGGAAGCCGATGTCCTCGCCAACCGGCACCGTCGCGCGCGTGACGATGATCTCGTTGTAGCGCTTTTCGTCGAGCACTTGCGCGAGACCCGCCGCAAGCGCGACGAGCGTCTTGCCCGTGCCGGCCTGGCCGAGCAGCGTGACGAAGTCGATCTCCGGGTTCATCAGCAGGTTCAGCGCGAAGTTCTGCTCGCGGTTGCGCGCCGTGATGCCCCACACGTTGTTCTTGTGGTGGCCGTAGTCGCGCAGCGTTTGCAGGAGCGCCGTCTTGCCGTTGAGCTCGCGCACGATCGCGTGGAACGCCGGTTCGCCGTTCTGCGGCTCGAGATATACGAACTCGTTCACGAGCATCGAGAGGCACTCGGGGCCCGTCACGCGGTAATACGTCGTGCCGGTCTTGGTGTCCTGCCAGGACTCCATGCCCTTCGCGTGCTTCGACCAGAAGTCCTGCTGGAGCGCGCGCACGCCCGAGTAGAGCAGGTCCTTGTCTTCGAGAACCTGGTCGTTGAAGTAGTCTTCCGCGGGCAGCCCGAGCGCATGCGCCTTGATGCGCATGTTGATGTCTTTCGACACCAGCACGACGAGCCGGTCCGGCCGGTCGCGCTGCAGCGCGCGCACCACGCCGAGAATCTGGTTGTCGGCCTTGCCTTGGGGCAGGCCGTCGACCGGATCGATATGCGTGAGCGTAGTCTGGAAGTACAGGCGTCCGAGCGCCTCGCGGCTGCCGAGGCGGCCAAGCGAAATGCCTTCGGAGATCGGGCCCGCGTTGGCAACCAGCTGGTCGAGCGTGCGGCTCACCTGGCGAGCGTTTCGCGCGACTTCCGACATGCCCTTCTTGTGGTTGTCGAGTTCTTCCAACGTCATCATCGGCAGATAGACGTCGTGCTCCTCGAAACGGAACAAGCAGGTCGGGTCGTGCATGAGCACGTTCGTGTCGAGCACGAAGAGCTTCTGGACTTCGGTGCTCTCTTCGGGATGCACGCGTTTTTTCGTGCCGGCGCGCGTGGCAGGCGCAGCGGCGCCGCCGGAGGCTTTCGCCGACGCGGGCTTGCCGCCGCGCCCAACGGGCGTGTCGGCTCCGGTGCGTGCCTCGACAGGCTGCAGCAGCGCGGCCGTCACTTGCTTGCTGTTGTTGCGCTTGCTGCGCGCGGGCGCCGGTGCGACCGGTTCGAGCGCGGCGAGTTCGGCGCTGCCGCTCGGAAGCGGCACCGTGCGCAGCGTGGTCGCGGCGTTGGCGGCCTGCGTCATCGGCTCGGCGACGCTCGCGGGGCCGTATTCGGCAACGTCGGCAGCGTCGTTCTCGCTCGCGGCCTTGCGTGTGCTGCGCGTCGTGCGGGCACGCGTCTTGTATTCATCCGGCGGCAGCAGGTTGCCGAGCTTGCTGGGGGGAGTAGGCAAAGGCATGGTGTCCCTCGAAAAAATCGGGTCGAGTGGTCGCGGGGTTACCCAGTAAGGCGCGCTTTCGGGCGGTGCGTGCGGGTGCCGGGTAGGCGCCCGCCGTTACTGCGCAAGGTGCGCGCTCAGGTCAGAAAATGCCGGTTCGCCTGGTTTTCGATCAGCTCCTTGACGTTTGCGCGCACCGGGTCGCAAAGCCGGCACGAACGGGGAGAAAAGCGGGAGGGAACAGCGTGGAACAAACAAAAAAGCCGCTGCCCCGGATGACGAGGCAAGCGGCTTCACTTCGGTGTTGTCCCGTTGCCTCGGATGCGCATTTCCGGTCATTGCATGACCGGCTGCGAAACCGCCGCAACGCGACGTAAAAAGGGTTGGACAGGCACTCATTGCAGCCCAATATAACGCTCCTCAAAGCGCTTGTACAGCCTCCAGAACTTCCTCGACATGGCCCGGAACCTTGATGCCGCGCCACTCCTGGCGTAGCACGCCGGCAGCGTCGATCAGGAAGGTCGAGCGTTCGATACCTCGTACCTGTTTGCCATACATTTTCTTCAATTTGATGACGTCGAAGAGCGTGCACAGCGCTTCGTCGGCATCCGATACCAAGGTAAACGGCAATTCGAGCTTGGCCTTGAAGTTATCGTGCGAGCGCACGCTGTCGCGCGACACGCCCACGATCTGCGCGCCGGCCTTCTTGAACTTCGGAGAGAGGTCGCGGAACTGCAGGCCCTCCGTCGTGCAGCCCGGCGTGTTGTCTTTCGGATAGAAGTAGAGCACCACCTTGCTGCCCTTCAGGCTCGAAAGCGTGAAGTCGCCGCCGGTGGCGGGGGCGGTAAAGTCGGGAACGGGGTGGTCGACTGCGATGGTCACGTCAGGCACGTGGCTCTCCCTTTGTTATTGGCTGGCGTTGCCGCAGCACTTTGAATCTGGAGGCTGCAGCGCCGTTTCGCCGGGACGGCGTGCCGCCCGCGGCGGGGGGCGTTGCGCGGGCGCGGGTCCGGGCAGGCACCCCGCGGCGCGCGGGCGGCGGATTCAGTCGGGCTGAACGATCAGCTGGCCGGAGCGGCCGGCGATCTCGCCCCAGGTGACAGGGTACGATGGCAGCGAATCCGGGTCCAGCGTCGCATGGTAATCGCCCATCGTGGCAAACGTGTGGCCTTGCGCGCGCCAGCCCGAGAGCAGCTGCTCGAAGATGGGGGCGAGCTTCTGGCCTTCGAGTTCGGCGTGCAGCGTGAAGACCTGGTCGTGCGGGTTGTTTTCGGTGCGCTTGAGCATCCACGCGGCGACCGTGTCGGTATCGACGCCATCGACGCCGAGCACCTCGTCGAGCGTGGGCAGCGTGGTGGGCATTTGCACGTGGTTCAACGTGCGGCCCGCCACTACCGGACGGTAGGGCGAGTGGCCACGCCCGTCCGAGGCGTACTTCATGCCCCACGTGTCGATCTGCTCGAAGGCCGCCTCGTTCATCTGCCAGCCTGCCGCGCCGTGCGTGACGGGCGGCGTGCCGAAGATGCGCGTGAAGCGGTCGTGGCTCTTCTGCATCTGGCGCGCGGTCCATTGCGCGTCACGCGTGCGCACGTTGTCCTGCCAGTACACGTGATCCCACGTGTGGATGCCGCACTCGAAGCCGGCTTCGTGAATCGCGCGCATTTCAGCCGCGGCTTCCACGCCGATGTCGGGGCCCGGCAGCAGCACGCCGTACATCAGCTGCTTCACGCCGTAGTGCTCGACCACCGACGTGCGCGAGACCTTCTTGAGAAAGCCCGGCCGCAGCACGCGGCGCAGCGCCCAGCCCGTGTGATCGGGGCCGAGGCTGAACAGGAACGTGGCGCGCGCCTTGTAGCGATCGAAGATGCGCGCGAGGTTCGGCACGCCTTCGCGCGTGCCGCGCAGCGTGTCGACGTCGATTTTCAGAACGATGCGAGCCAAGAGGCGAGGACCTTTCTCTAACGCTTAGTGTTGTTCGACGAGCGCACGCGCTTCGGCCACATGGCCGCGGTACGCTTCGAAGATCTTGCGCAGCGCTTCGTCGAAGGTCGACTTCGGCGCCCAGCCGAGTTCCTGCTTCGTGTTGTCGATCTTCGGCACGCGGTTCTGCACGTCCTGGTAGCCGGCGCCGTAGTACGCGCCCGACGACGTTTCGACGAGCTGCACCTTCTTGGCCGTTTCGGCGTACTCCGGGAATTCGGCGGCGAGCGCGAGCATCTTGTGCGCGAGTTCGCGCACCGAGAAGTTGTTGGTCGGGTTGCCGATGTTGTAGATCTTGCCCGTGGCGACGCCGTCCTTGTTCTCGATGATCTTCATTAGCGCTTCGATGCCGTCGTCGATGTCGGTGAACGCACGCTTTTGCGCGCCGCCATCCACGAGGCTGATGTTCTCGCCGCGCACGATATGGCCGAGGAACTGCGTCACGACGCGCGACGAACCTTCCTTCGGCGTGTAGATCGAGTCGAGGCCCGGGCCGATCCAGTTGAACGGACGGAACAGCGTGAAGTTCAGGCCTTCCATGCCGTAGCCCCAGATCACGCGGTCCATGAGCTGCTTCGAGCACGCGTAGATCCAGCGCGGCTTGTTGATCGGGCCGTAGGTCAGCGCCGAGGCGTCCGGATCGAACTGCTCGTCCGAGCACATGCCGTAGACCTCGGAGGTCGACGGGAAAACGAGGTGCTTGCGGTACTTCACGGCCGAACGCACGATCGGCAGGTTCGCTTCGAAGTCGAGTTCGAACACGCGCAGCGGCTGCTGCACGTAGGTAGCGGGCGTGGCGATGGCGACGAGCGGCAGGATCACGTCGCACTTCTTGACGTGGTACTCGACCCACTCCTTGTTGATCGTGATGTCGCCTTCGAAGAAGTGCATCCGCTCATGCTTGACGAGGTCGCCGAGGCGATCCGTCTGCATGTCCATGCCGAACACTTCCCAGTTCGTGGATTCGAGGATGCGCTTGGAGAGGTGGTGGCCGATAAAGCCGTTCACACCCAGGATCAGGACTTTTTTGGTCATGGACGGGGGACAGATGAAATGAGTTCGGAGAACGCGGCGGGGCTGATAACGGTTTCTTGGCCGTTATGCGCATGCCGCAGTTCGTGGATCGCGATGGCGCGTGCGTCGCCGCAGACGGCGAAAAGCGCATTATCGCTTACGTGGATGCCCACGGGCAATCCGGCGAGGGGGCGGACCCTTTCGGCTTCTTGCGAGCCGGGGCGCACGAGGCGCGCGCGGGCAATGACAAAACGCTCGTTGCCGATGTCGGTGAACGCGCCGGGATAGGGCGGCGCGACGGCGCGAATGAGGTTGTACACCTGCTGCGCGCTTTGGCCGAAGTCGACGCGGCCGTCTTCCGGCTTGCGCCCACCGTAGTAGCTGCCCTTGGTGAGGTCGTTCGGCAGATGCGGCGCCTCGCCCGCAATCAGCGCGGGCAGCACGCGCCAGAGCGTCTGCTCGGCGGCGACCGTGACCTTGTCGAAGACCTGCGCGGCGGTGTCGTCGGGGAGGATCGGCACCGGCGTTTGCGCGACGATCGCACCCGCGTCGGGCTTCGCGGCCATTTCGTGCAGCGTGGCGCCCGTCTCGGTTTCGCCGTTGAGCACGGCCCAGTTCGTGGGCACGCGGCCACGGTACTTCGGCAGGAGCGAACCGTGCATGTTGTACGCGCCGCGCCCGGCGAGCGCGAGCAGATCTACGGGCAGCATGTGCCGGTAGTAGAACGAGAAGATGAAGTCCGGCCGTGCCGCGGAAACGGCCGCGCGCAGCTCGGCGCTCTTCGGGTCGGCGGGCGTGACGACCTCGATGCCATGCTCCTGCGCCACCGACTTCACGCTGCCGAACCAGATGTTCTCGGTCGGGCTGTCTTCATGCGTGACGACGAGCGCAACGTCGACGCCGCCCGCGAGCAGCACCTGCAGACAGCGCACCCCCACGTTGTGATACGCGAAGACAACGGCACGCGGTTTCATTGGCCGGCTCCTTCATTGGCCGGGTTCGTGGCCGCATTGGCGGGTTGAACCGTCGGCGCCGGTTGCGCGAACGCGGCGGCCTGCACGAAATCCTGGCGCGGCGTATCGACGACGGCGCGGCCATTGCGTTCCTCGAGGATCGTCTGGATCAGGTAACGCGGACGCGCGCGCACCTGTTGGTAGATGCGGCCGATGTACTCGCCCAGCAGACCGAGCGCGAAGATGATCACGCCGAGCAGGAAGAACGTGATGGCGAACAGCGTGAACACGCCTTGCACTTCCGCGCCGATGATGAAGCGGCGAATCAGCAGCAGCACGAAGAGCCCGGCCGAGCCGAGCGACAGGATCACGCCGATGAACGACAGCCACTGCAGCGGCACGACGGAAAAGCCCGTCACGAGGTCGAAATTCAGGCGAATGAGGCTGTAGAGCGAGTACTTCGATTCGCCGGCGAAGCGCTCTTCGTGCGCGACCTCGACCTCGACCGGGTTTTGCGAGAACGTGTAGGCGAGCGCCGGAATGAAGGTGTTGATTTCGCCGCAGCGGTTGATCGTGTCGATGATGCGGCGGTTGTACGCGCGCAGCATGCAGCCCTGGTCGGTCATCTTGATGCGCGTGATGCGCTCGCGCAGACGGTTCATCGCCTGCGAAGCCTTGCGCCGCCAGAGGCTGTCCTGACGCTGCTTGCGGATGGTGCCGACGTAGTCGTAGCCCTCGCGCATCTTCTCGACGAGCTTGCCGATTTCCTCGGGCGGATTTTGCAGGTCGGCGTCGAGCGTGATGACGATTTCGCCGCGCGCCTGCTCGAAGCCCGCGAGAATCGCCATGTGCTGGCCGTAATTGCCGTTGAGCAGGATCGCGCGCGTGGTGTCGGGCCGCGCGCGGAACTGCTCGGCGAGCATCGCGGCCGAGCGGTCGCGGCTGCCGTCGTTGATGAAGATCACTTCGTACGAGGTGCCGAGCTTGTCGAGCGCCGGATACAGGCGCGCGAACAGCGCGGGAAGGCCAGCTTCCTCGTTGTAGACCGGAATGATGACCGAGACTTCCGGCGTGTCCGGGGTCAGGGTGCCTTGTTCCGTTTGACTCATGTGTGCGTCGATTCCGTTATTGGATGCTTCGGTTTACTGCGTGCGCGGATCACGGCGCAAATACTGCGCCGAGTTCCGCGTTTCCCCTGTGTCTTGCCTGCTGAGTATGCCTGTGGACTTCGACTTCTGATTCTGCAAACTACTTTGCAAACTTCGCGCTAATCTCGTTCACCGCCTGGCAC